>JAOUMG010000282.1 GCA_029881635.1 Paracoccaceae bacterium
AGAAAACCCGCATTCCAGAAGATTATCATTCGGCAAACGAGATTGTCTATAGCATGCCAGTCGGGCGGAAACTCACGGCTTCGCGCTGGTTTGCCTTGGCGCCAATTGCGGGTATCGAGGCAGGTCATCTGCAAGACGCGCTGCTTCCATGTGCAGTCGCATCTCAGTTCAACAGCCTTTCAGCTTACATAGGAAAATTGGAGATGCGTCCAACGCGGTCGCGTCTGTCCCGCGCCCAAACCACGATACTCTGACCCGCTTTCCCATACCCGCTTTCGAACATCGAAAGACCGACATTTGCTTCTAGGCGAGGAGACCAGATGGCTGAGGTTATCTGAACGACCTTCTTCCCGCCGGCCATCACGGGCCATGGTTCCGTGCAGGTCGGGCAAGGGCCGCCGCCGAAGATCACGCCGCGGATTTGCCGGAGAGGGCCAAGGGCAGCGATACGTTCGACCGCTTGGCCTAATCTGCCAGAAACACCGGCCCTGTCATCGACGCCGGAACTGGGGCACCCAGACGTTTGAGGATGGTTGGGGCAAGTTGAAGTTGGCTTAAGGTGGTTTCCTGGGCCGGTCCTGTCGCATCGCCAAAATAATAAAGTGCGTAATCCTGTTGCAGGTCATCGCGCCCACCATGGTGGCCCCGGTCGTCCTGACCGTGATCGGCAGTGACGATCACTTCATAACCCATCGCCCGCCATCTGATGATGTATGGGGCAATCATTTCGTCGAGTTTGAAGCAGGCGTCGTCCATTTCACGGCAATCGTGGTAAAAACGGTGCCCCATACTGTCGAGCGTGCAACTGTGCAGTATGCCGTAATCGAGGTTGTGGCGCTGGCAGAGCATGGTCAGGGTGGCAAACAAATCGGCATCGCAGGGTGTTGTCTGATTTATCAGCCCATAGCCGGTCATCGTGTGAAACCGCCCGTGGTTGATCGAGGTGCTGCCCGGTTCGTCGTATTCGATATCGCGCACCGGATCAAAAGGCGACCGGTTAAAGAATTCGGACCAGAAGGAATGGGTGACAGCGCCGGTGATACCACCCGCTTTGCGTGTTTCAGAAAAAATGTCGGCGTGTTTCAGGCGGAAGACATTGGCGTTTCCCGTGCAACCATGCTCTGCCGGTGTTACTCCGGTGTGAATCGAGGCGTAGCAGGACGCGGAAGTTGACGGCAGCACCGAACGCATCTTCCAAACCTGTGCCTCGCCGCTATCCACCCAGCCTTCGAGGTTGCCGAAAAGGCGCCGCCAGTTGCGCCATGGCACACCATCAATCACGATCAAAAGTAGTTTGCGGTCCATGCGCGCCATGCCCTTTGCGCCTTTGTAAATCTCACGCGTATCTGTGACGGCCTGGCACGTCTAGGCCGCGATTCACTACAAACACTAGGTTTGCGCTTTGCGGCCAATATCTTCGTCAATGATCATCGCTTCGTCGAATGCGTTATGATCCACGTCTGTCACTGCGCCTTCGGCGTTACTCGCATCACCGCTTTTAGGATCCGGGGTGGCAGCATTGCCGATGATCAACGGCAACATATCGGTGCCATGGGCCATGGGTGCCTGGCTTTGCGGTGGTTCTTTCCACGACAGCGTGTCGAGTCCGCCGCAGCCATCGCAGGTCGGGGCCCATTGAGAGCTGACTTTGTGGCACTTGTCACAAACCCATTTCGGGCCACGGCTGGCGGTCAGTGCGCGGGTCAGCCAGCCCCGTACCAATGCGTCATCTTCCCCTTCGCCACGCGTGATGGCGGCCATTATGGTCAGGCTGCGGGCAGTCGGGTGGCTTTCAGGCAGGTCGCCCAGCGCCCGGCGGGCGGCAGGGAAATCTTCGGCGGCAATGTTAAGTTCAGCGCGCAAAAGGCGGGTTTCTTCGTCCTGCGGGTTGGCTTCCATCAGAGTTTCAAAGCGTTTTAGCCGAGCATTGGCGTTTTCGTCCGGCGCAATTGCTGCGAATGCAGTTGCCAGATCGGGGTGGGGCTGGGCCCCCCAGGCCTTTTTCAGGATGCGCGTCGCCAGCTTTGGCTTGCCATTGATCACATAGCTTTGGGCGGCCAATACTGCCGCCGGGATCAGGTCGGGTGACAGGCGGTTTGCGGAAATTGCCGCTTCGCGGGCTTCGATCGAGGCATCCTCGTCAAAAATTTCCCTGGCCTCTTGAAGGGCCAGAACGGCATCGCGGCGCCGGTGTACATCACGTGGCAAAAGCCCCTGCTTCAGCTTTGATCCGAGTACATTGCGCGCGCCCTTCCAATCGCCCTTGGCCGTCTGAAGTTGCAGGAGCGCATCCTGTACTTCTTCATGTTTGGGTTTCAGAGCATAGGCTGTTTCGGCGAGCTTTAGGGCGGTTTCGGTATCTCCCTCTGCCAGCTTCTGCCTCATCAGTCCGCGTACGCCGACAAAACGGGTGCGGTCATCGGCCAGCAGGCGTTTGTAAACCTCGGTCGCGCGGCGCTTGTCGCCCGAAAGTTCCGCCGCCTGCGCTGTAAGCAGGTTGGTAAGCTCCGGGCGGTTCAGATACTTCTCGGCCTTGGATGCCTGGGAAATCGCTACCCGCCCTTCGCCGGATGCCAGCGCCATCATGCCTTCTGACAGTGCCTGATAACCCTTGCGTTCACGATTTCTGTCGAAGTATCGGCTGAGTGCGGTTTCATCCCCGTTGAGGAAATGCAAAAACGCCGTGATCAGCCCCAAAACCTTCAATGCGACCCAGAACCCGAGCAGGGCGAGAAGTGCGGCAATGATCGCCTGAACCGGACCCAGGTTGAATTCCATATTGGCCACCGCGATGCGAACGCCACCGCCGTTTTCTGACAGATGCCCGGCCAGCAGCGTCAGCGCCGCAACCGCGGCGACAAACAGAACAATTTTTGTAAACGACCAGATCATGGATGCCTCAATTCATCGCGCGGGCAATATCCGCGATTGCCGCCGTCACGGCGATGCGGCGCTGGGCCATCGCGACCCATTCCGCCATCTGCGCCTGACCTGTTTCAGGAAGCTTCGCCAATTCGGCGACGGCCATTTCAAGATCGCTGGCATGAAGTGCTGCTTCTGCACGTGACAGCACAGCGTCGGCGTCATCGCCTGCCCGTGGACTGAGTGATCTCGCCCCGGTTTGGCTTTTTAGAAACGCACCAACCCTGTCCCAGGCATTTTCACCTGCGGTTTCCTTCAACGAGGCCGCCAGAGCTTTGCGGGCCGCGATGGGGAAAGATGTACGCAGCGCAGCAAAACTGGGTACGCTGGCGGCCTGCTCGGACAGAATGTCCGGAACCGCGACACCCGCAGATTTGAAATCAGCCAGGCTTTCTTCCAGTGAGGTACCACTTTCAAGCGCCGCCTGCGCGCGGCTGAGTGCTGCGCGCGCTGCGGCATGCTGCCCTACGGTCTCGGCTTCTTCCTTTAGCGCGACAGCTCTGGCTTCGACGCTGCTGATCTGGGAGGCCGCTTGCTCTGCTGCTGCGGCGATTGCAGCTTGGGCGGTCGCGTTCGCTTCACGATTGGCGGCGATTTCCTCCCGAAGGGTCGTCATTTCGCGACCGAAGGCTTGCAAGGCAAGAGCGGATGCAGCGCCATCTTCCACCGGCCGCTTTTCCAGTTCGACCAGTCTTGCATCCAGGGTTTCAAGGCGCGCAGATTCCAACCCGATCCGCTCGTTGAAGGCATCGGTGGTGGCCTGTATCTGGGTCGCAAGCTGGGCGGCAAGGTCGGATTGGGCTGCGGCAAGGTCTGCCAATGTGGTGTCCGACTTCAGTTCTTCGAGTTGGGCGGTCAACGACGTAATGCGCTCATTCTGCGTGGCAATCTGGCCTTCAAACGCTGAGGTATCCAGTTTCGGCGGTTCAGGCGGGGTCAGGATATTTGGCAGTACAACGGCAGCTGCGCCAAAACCCAACCCTGCGGCAACGGCACCGCCAAGAACCATGGGGAAGAATCCGCCACGCTGTTTGGCAATAGGGGCATGATCTGGGGTTGACGATATCTCTGGTGCAGCCTCAACCGGGACAGGCTCGGGATCACTGATAACAGCTTCTTCCGGTTCAGGTATCTCAGCTTCCGGAGAAACGTCGCCTTCAGTAGTTTCGGTTTCCAAGGACGTCGCGGTGTCAACCGGGGCGTCTTCACTGACGGGAGATTCGGCTTCGTTCAAATCAGCGCCGGATTTTCGTGCTCTGGCCAACCGTATGTCTCCCCTAAGTCATCGTAACTGCACTGGGTCATTGTAGGCCGCAGCGCCGCCACCCTCAAGCCGAGTCGTTTCTTCCCAGTAGCTCGCCCAACGCCTTGATCATATGATCTGAATCAGGGGTTTGGGCAATGACGCAGTTTTCCAAGGCGATTGCAGCCGCCGCCGTTGCGACGGTTGGGCTAATTGCAGCCAAGAAAATCGGTGCGCGCGGG
>JAOUMG010000281.1 GCA_029881635.1 Paracoccaceae bacterium
TTGTGCGGCGAACATGCCGATGGCCGCCGATCCGCACCCAACCCGCATCAGCTTTTCCGGCTGCCCATTGATGATCGGCGCCTTGCCCGCCTGCACGACAATCGTCACACCGTCGTCAATCGTCATCTCCACCGGTTCGCAGTTACACAGGCGCAAAAGCGCATCGCAGGTCACGCGGCCTTCGGCCTTGGTTCCGCCGGTCAGATGCTCCACCCCGCCGAGCGACAGCATTTTCGATCCGTATTCGGAGGTCATCACATGCCCGATGGGCTCACCCTCGACCCGTACAACGGCACGTTCGTCGCCGATATGGCGGTCTGTGTCGATCTTCACCTTGACGCCGCAATAGCTGAAGATGCCTTCGGTCACGACCGTGACCATATCAACACCGTCGATGGCCTGGCTGACGATGAAAGGGGCGGGTTTATAGTCGGGGTATGTGGTGCCGGCACCGATTGCGGTGATCAGAGGCCGACTGGTGGCCAGCAGGTCTCCGTCCCATTCGGCGCCTTTCAGGAAGGGCACCGCCTTTACGCCCTTTGCCTCGGCGCTTTCGATGATGGTCAGCGGGTCCAGCCGCACCAGTTCACCGCCATGATTGGCGTAGCGGTCGCAGGCCCCGGACAGTCCGTCGGCAATATAACAGAGGACCGGGCAGGCATCGCAGCGGATCTTCTCTGGCCTTACATCGCGTTTTGTGGTCATCCGCGCCCCTCCCGTATCGCCGCCCTAAGCCGCGCTGGCGTCACGGGCACACGGGTCATCCGAATCCCCGCAGCGCGCCGGATCGCGTTCAGGATTGCCGGAGCCGTCGGAATCAGAACATGTTCACCCAGCCCCTTGGCGCCGTAGGGACCATGGGCATCCGGTTCCTCGACAATAATCGTCTCAATCGGTGGTATGTCCCCGATGGTCGGGATCAGATAGTCATGCAGGTTTTCAGTCCGCCCCGGCAGATATTCTTCCATCAGTGCCATGCCCAGACCTTGGGCGATCCCGCCTTGAACTTGCCCTTCGACCAGCATGGGGTTGATCGCGCGGCCGACATCATGGGCAGCCACGAACCGGACAGGGCGCACGGTACCCAGCGCCATGTCCACTTCCATCACCGCCAGATGTGCAGCATATCCGAATTGGGCGTAAGGTACGCCCTGCCCGGTCGCATCCAGTGGTTTCGTCGGCGGATCATAGGTTTCTTCGGCGCGAAAGACATAGCCCTCGGCATCAGTGGCAAGCCGCGCAAGGTCGATCCGGTGGGTCTGCCCGCCATCGGCGACTTCAATCACTCCCCCGCCAAAGGTCAGAACTGAGGTTTCCGGCGCATTGACCCGCTGCAAAATCTGCGACCTAAGCGCCCGGCCCGACAGCATGGCGGCATTGCCAGACACATAAGTCTGACGGCTTGCCGAGGTTTTGCCCCCATCCGGTGTCACATCGGTATCCGCGCCGATCAGTACCAACATACCCACCGGCACGCCTAATGAGGTCGCGAATATCTGCGCGATGACCGTATTGGCGCCCTGCCCGATATCCATCGCGCCTTGATGCAACACCACCGTCCCGTCGGCCCGGACGCCAGACTTGATGGTCGAAGGATTGGGCAACGAGGTATTGCCACAACCATACCAGCCCGCAGCAATACCGACACCCCGCCGCAGTTTGGACGACCCCTTGTTGAATTCGGCTGCGGCGCGGTTTTCTGCACCCCATGCCGGGCGCAATGCCTCAAAACAGGCCTTGATACCAACGCCTTGCGAAAAGACCTGCCCGCAAACTGTCGGCACACCGTTTTCCAGCGCATTCAGCACCCGAAAGTCGAGCGCATCCAAACCCAGCCTGTCTGCCAGTTCGTCGAACAGGCATTCCTGCGCAATCGCTGCCTGCGGCACGCCAAAGCCACGAAAGGCACCCGAGGGAGGGCAATGGGTATGGATCGCCCGCGCCTCGGCCCGGTAATCCGCCACCCGGTAGGGGCCGGAGGCATGAACCGGCACCCGGTTCGCCACCGTTGGCCCCCATGAGGCATAGGCCCCGGTATTGAAATCGCCCTGAAACTCAAACCCGTTCAAACGCCCTTCGCGGGTTGCGCCAATCTTCAGCCGCATCTCGGCCGGATGCCGTTTGGTCGTCGATTGCATTGATTCCATGCGCGAATATGTCAGCCGAACCGGCTGACCTGTCTTGAGCGCTGCAATCGCCAGATAGGGCTGAACCGAGATATCAAGTTTTGACCCAAACCCGCCACCCACTGCGGTGGGCACAATTCTTATCTTGCATCGCTCCATACCCAGAATATCGGCCAGTGCATCGCGGTCCATTACCGGCGCTTGCGTGCAGGCAAAGACCTCTACCCTGTCACCGGCCATGCGCGCATATCCCGCCTCGGTCTCGATATAGGCATGTTCGACAAAGCCGGTTTCAAAGACGCCTTCGATGGTGACATCGGCACCGGCAAGGGCAGCCGCAGCATCACCGGTCGAAACGAAACCGCCGCACATATGATTGCCCGGGCGGTCTGGATGCAGCAATGGCGCGCCGTCAGCCTTGGCTTCGGCAACCGTGGCTGCATGCGGCAGCACGCGCCATTCAACCGGGAAATCCGCCACATCGAAAACCCGTACGGCCTCAGGCGTGCCCACAATCGCCGCCACAGCTTCGCCCCGAAACCGTGCCGTGCCCTCGGCAAAGACCGGCTGGTCAACGAATGCGGGGATCACACCGAAACGGTTCTGCCCCGCTACATCCGCCGCCGTCAGAACCGCCGCAACCCCCGGATGAGCAGCTGCGAATGACTGCAGATCGCCCAGTGTAAAGGCGGCATGCGGATGGGGGGAACGGATAATCCTGATCTCCAGAGTTCCCGCCGGTGCTACATCATCGCCATAGGCTTCCGAACCATTCAGCTTGGGCAGCCCGTCCAACCGCCGGATGGCAGCGCCAACACCTCCCTCGACAGGCAGTGGCGCACCAACCGTCGTAACCGCCTCAATGATCTTGCGGTATCCGGTACAACGGCAAAGAACACCGCCCAGCGCATCCTGAACTTCGGTCTCATCCGGGGTCGCGTTCCGACGCAAGAGCGCAACCGCCGACACCACCATACCCGGTGTGCAGATACCGCATTGCGCCGCGCCCTTGTCCTGAAAGCTCTCGACCAGCCGCCGGCCGATCGGGTCGCCAGCGGTCAATCCTTTCGCCGTCTCGACGCGGCAGCCCGCCGCCTGCTGCGCAGGCATGAGGCAGGCGCAGACCGGCGTCCCATCAACAAGCACGGTGCAGGCCCCGCAGTCGCCCGCGTCACAACCAACCTTGACGTCTCGCGCGCCCAACCTTTCGCGCAACGCCTGCGACAACCGCTCGCCCACATGCGGACGGATGGCAACCGACTGGCCGTTCAGTACAAATTCCGTCCCGTTTTGCGCACCGCTATCCATGCGCCTCTGCCTCGGTCAATGCCCGTTGGATCAGCTCGGCCACGGCCTCACGCCGGTAACACCCACTGCCGCGCACATCATCAATCGGGGCAAGCGGGGCAAGATGCATCGCCGTCACCAACCCCGGCGCCGCCAGCGCTGATCGTCCCGACCCCAGTAGCGATGCCTCCAAGGCAGGCAACCGTTGGGCCACCGGCGAACAGGATCCTACGGCCACGCGGATATCGACGATGATCTGGTCTTCCAAGCGTAAGATCACTGCCACCATGGCAATCGAAATGACCAGGTATTTTCGGCTGCCAAGTTTGGTGAAAGCCCCCCGCGCATCCTCCGAAATATCCGGCACGTGAACTGCCAGCACGATTTCGCCCTGCCGAAGGTCCACCCGCCTTACACCTGTGATAAACGCCGCCAAAGACACCTTGCGACGACCCCGGACCGATACGATTTCGACAACCGCATCCAAAGCCAGCAGTGGCGGCACGCCATCAGCGGCGGGTGAGGCATTGCAGATATTGCCAGCCACCGTCCCGGCATTCTGGATCTGAACCGATCCGACCTGCCGCGCGGCATCCTTCAAAACGTTGAACGCCGGGGGCAAGGGCGCGGCAACAATATCGCTCCAAGTTGTGGCGGCACCGATGCGCCAACCGGCATCTGTCCGCTCAATTCCCCGCAAACCAGCAACGCAAGTTAGATCAAGCAGGTCGCCGTGAACGGCCCGCGCACCCAATGTCGGAAAGAAATCTGTTCCGCCTGCGATGATCGCCACATCCCCCGCCGCCAGCACCGCCAGTGCGTCATCCAAGGAAGTTGGTGCGATATACCCCAAACCTGCCGCCTTTGCACCGCTTCGCGGCGCGGGAAAATTTCATTCGCATACAAATGGTAATCACACCTGCCGCTTTGTCAAATTCTTTCGTGGTCAAAGCCGGTCGATAAGCCGGGTTCTGATACATCCCCAAAATGCCCA
>JAOUMG010000283.1 GCA_029881635.1 Paracoccaceae bacterium
CGGGTCACGCAGGGCGGTGGTGAGCCGCTGCCAACCGAACGCGGCCATCTGAGCCGGGCCGACATCGCGGCGGGAACGCGGCTTGCCTGTCAGGTGACCCTGCGGGGCGATCTGACGGTCGAACTGCCCGAGGATCTGGCAGGTGCCAAATCCTATGATTGCACCGTCACGTCGGCACGGTTCCTCACCCCCCTGATCCGCGAGGTTGTGGTGGGCCTGCCCGAGGGCGCGCGGCCCGCCTTGCCCGCCGGATCATTCTTCCAGATCACCGCGCCGCCTTACCGGCTGGATTTCGCTTCACTGGAGGTGCCCGACAATTACGCGAAAGTCTGGGCTCCGATCCGGGTGCTGCACTCGGACAACCCCAAGCCGGAAACCCGCGCCTATTCCATCTCCAACCGGCTTGAGGACAGCGATGCCGGGCGGGTCGTCTTCAACATTCGCCTCGCTTTACCGCCGCCTCAGCTTTCCGACGCGCCGCCGGGCAAGGTGTCGTCCTACCTCTTCAGCGTGAAGCCCGGCGACACGCTGAGACTGTCCGGCCCCTTCGGCAGCTTCCGCGCGCAGGAGACGGGGCGCGAAATGGTCTTCATCGGCGGCGGCGTCGGCATGGCCCCCCTGCGCGCCATCATCCTTGACCAGTTGCAGCGGGCGGGCACGACGCGGCAGATGAGCTTCTGGTACGGCGCGCGGAACCGCGATGAGCTGTTCTACACCGACGAATTCGACGCATTGGCGGCCGCGCATCGGAATTTCCACTGGACCGTCGCATTGTCGGACCCAAGGCCGGGGGACGGCTGGCAAGGAGCAACGGGGTTTGTCCACGCGGTCGTGGCCGAACGCTTCCTTGCCTCGCACCCCGCGCCCGAGGACTGCGAATACTACCTTTGCGGGCCGCCCCTGATGATCAAGGCCGTACTGGCCATGCTCGCCGATGCCGGGGTGGAGCCTGATGCGATCTTCAACGACGATTTTGGAGGCTGAGCCATGGACCTGACCCGTCGCATCTTTCTGATGTCTGCAATCGCCGGTGCGGCCCTGCCCGCCCGTGCCGCACAAGCGGTGACACGGATCGCCGGGCCGGCATTCGGCAGCAGCTGGCACGCAGTTCTGCCGGGCGGGATCGACGCCATCACGGCGCAGCGCGCGCTTATGGAAGAAATTGCGGCGGTCGATACGGCGATGTCGCCCTATCGCGCGGATTCGCACCTGACCCGGTTCAACCGGTCGCGCGACACCGGCTGGCAGCAGGTTGCGCCGATGCTGGCCCATACGCTCAGCGTCGCGCTGGACATCACGCGGTTGAGCGGCGGCGCTTTCGACCCGACCGTCGGCCCGCTGGTCCGGCGCTACGGTTTCGGCCCGATTGCGGGGCCGGGGGCGGGCAATCCTGCCGGTCTGCAGACACGCCCGTATGCCATCCGCAAGGCCGCGCCGGATCTGACCATCGACCTTTGTGGTATCGCCAAGGGCTATGGGCTTGATCGCATGGTCGCGGCACTCACGACGCTTGGGCACACCGACTTCCTGATCGAGCTTGGCGGAGAGATCGCCTGCCGGGGCCACCATCCCGAAGGCCGCGACTGGCTGGTTGCGGTGGAAGCCCCGGGCGGCAGTGCGGCACAACGCGTCCTGAAACCGAGCGGCATGGCGCTGGCAACCTCGGGCCATGCGGCGAACGGCTTCCCCCGCCTCGGATTAAGCCATGTCATCGACCCCCGCACCACAGGGCCTGCCGCCCCCTCCCTCGCCTCGGTCTCGGTTCTGGCCGAAACGGCGGAACGGGCCGACGCGCTCGCAACCGCGCTTCTGGTACTTGGGTCCGAAGCTGGACCGGAGCTTGCCCGGGCGAAAGGCATCAACGCGCTGTTCCTAGCCGTGAAAGGCCCGGCGTTTCAGGAAATCATGACAGGCGCCTTCGCGCGCCACATCGTCCGGTAGGAGCATCCGATGATCACCTTCCTTGCCACGCTCGGCATCACGCTTCTCGCCCTTGCGGGGCTTGGCATCGGCCTTGTCTTCGGACGCAACCCGCCTGCCGGTTCCTGTGGCGGCCTCACCTGTATTCCGGGCACGACCTGCGCTGCCTGCCCCCGTCACCAGACAGAAGGGGACGAACATGACTGACCGCCCGAAGATCGCCGACTACATGGCGCGCAACCTTGTGATGCTGACACCGGGCATGGAAATCAACCGCGCGCTGCACCTGTTGCTGGGTCACAGGATTTCGGGGGCGCCGGTGATCGATGACAGCGCGCAACTGGTTGGCGTTCTATCGAAAAAGGACTGTCTGCGCGCCGCGCTCAACGCGAGCTACTATCAGGACTGGGGCGACACCGTCGCCAACTACATGAGCACCGATGTCCAAACACTCGAAGCTGATCTCGATATCGTGGCCGCAGCCGAAACATTCCTGCAAAGCGCTTACAGGCGATTTCCAGTGACACAGGAAGGGCGGCTTGTCGGGCAGATCAGCAGGGCCGACGTGTTGCGCGCACTGGCCGAGCATTGGGGCTGAGTGATGGACAAGGAGCTCACCCTTATTGCCATCGGGTCCTTGTTTCTTGCCAGCATCGCCGTCGACGCTGTGGGGCGTCGGGCGCATGTGCCGCGCGTGACGCTTCTGGTTCTGCTCGGCGTGGCGATCGGTCCACCAGGTCTTGATCTTTTGCCAACTGCGCTTGCGGGCACTGATGATGCGGTCGCTCCGGTGGCGCTGACCATGGTTGCTTTCCTGCTCGGCGGGCAGCTTAAACCCGCCACACTGCGTCGCCACGGGCACGAGATCATGGCCCTGTCGCTTGGCGTGGTCCTGACATCGGTCGTCATTGTCGGCATGGCGCTCTGGCTCTTGACCGGTGATCCGGTACTGGCGTTGATGATGGCGGGCATCGCGGCGGCGACTGACCCAGCGGCGATGCATGAGGTGACCCGATCCATCAGCGCAAAAGGGCGGTTCGCGACCAACCTTCTTGGCATCGTGGCCATCGACGATGCCTGGGGTATCCTCTTGTTCAGCCTCCTTTTGCTGGTCGCCGAAGTGGCCTTGGGCGGGCCAACGCCTGAACCCTTCCTTCTCGCGATGGCAGAGTTGGGCGGGTCTATCGCGCTTGGGGCGGCAATTGGCCTGCCTGCCGCCTACCTGACCGGCCGCCTCAAACCCGGCGAACCGACGTTGATGGAGGCACTTGGCCTCGTGTTCCTCTGCACCGGTCTGTCGCTCTACCTGGGTCTCCCCTTCCTTCTGACCGGCATGGTCTGTGGCATCGTCATCGTCCACTTCGCCCGCCACCACGACCGGCCGTTTCACGAAATCGAGCGGATCGAATGGCCGTTCATGCTGCTTCTCTTTGTGATGGCGGGTGCATCGCTTGACCCCGGATCGCTTGGCGGGCTGGGCCTCGCCGGGGCCGCCTACATTCTGTTGCGCGCAGGCTCCCGCATTCTGGGTGGTTGGATCGGTGGCGCGATTGCCGGTCTGCCCGGACGTGAGGGGCGGCTCACCGGTCTTGCGCTGATGCCCCAGGCCGGGGTTGCCATCGGCATGGCGTTGCTCGCAGGCGAACGCTTTCCGGACAAAGCCGAGACGATCCTAGCGGTCACCATCGCCAGCACCGTCGTTTTTGAGGTGATCGGCCCCATGATCACTCTTTTTGCTCTGAAACGCGTGGCCCGGTCGCCGCGTCGAGAAGCCGGATGACCTCGTCATCCGAGGTCTGATCGAAAATCGTATAGAACGCCCCGATAGCCCCAAGATATGCTGGCACGTTCGGGCTGACCACCAGATCGGCCTCGTCTCGTATCTCATCAAGCGTATCCGGGGCCGCGACCGGCACCGCAACAATGATCTGCGCAGGGGCCTGCCGCCTAACCGCCCGGAGTGCGGCCCGCATCGTGGCGCCAGTGGCGATACCATCATCGACGATGATGACGATACGATCCTTAAGCGGTATCTGCCCACGACCTTTCAGATAAATCCGCCTGCGTTCGCGGATCAGGTCCAGCTGCGTTTCGGCCAGCGCTTCGATATCTGCATTTGACAGCCGTGCATGGCGGGCGATTTCCTCATTCACCACGATCTCGGGACTGGTACCATTGACCACAGCACCAGCTGCGAGTTCCGGCTGGGATGGCAAGCCGATCTTGCGGACCATGACCAGATCGAGCGGCGCGACAAACGCCTGCGCAACCTCATAGGCAACCGGAACGCCACCTCGGGGAAGGGCAAGAACCACGGGATTGATCAGATGCAGCCTCAGAAGCTCCTGTGCCAGCCTCTCTCCTGCTTCCTTACGATCGCGGTAACGCATGACCCAGCCTCCTGATTTGCCCCCATTTTCCCGATGCCGCATTCATCCTCACTGACAAGCGTCAATGCGGACGGGCCGACGCG
>JAOUMG010000284.1 GCA_029881635.1 Paracoccaceae bacterium
GCGGTTGAAAAGGTAATCGACCGTCAAGCCTTTGAGCATCATGGCTGCCCCCTCTTCGAACGATATCGCGTCAGGAAGCGGGCAGACCTGGGCGGCCGGCATCACCCGCGCTTCGCCATAAGCACCGGGCGGCATGGAGGCATAGGCCGCGCGGTCGCCTTTCTTCAAATGGGTGACGTCAGCGCCCACGGCATCGATGATGCCTGCGGCCTCCATCCCCAATGCGGCGGGCAGCGCCAGCGCGTAGGTACCGGTCCGCTGGTATACATCGATGAAGTTGAGCCCGCAGGCCTTGTGGATGATGCGGATTTCACCCGGTCCGGGGTCGCCCACTGGGCGATCGGTGATCTTCAAGACCTCAGGCCCACCGAATGTGTCGATTGTAACTGTGCGCGCCATGATCGCTCCCCCAAGGATTGGTTTATTTCAGTTGCCGCAACTTCTACGGGCCCGATGCCATTGCGTCGAGCACTTTTGCGCCGTTTCATTGGTTAGGATCACATGGCGGTGGCAAGCCCGACCGATCCCACGGCAATGAGGCTGAGCGCCCATACAATATCAAGATCGAACCAGCTCTTGGACAGGAATTTCAGGCCAAGCCAGCGGTAGACGGCGAAGGCAGTGGTGCCACCGGCCGCTAACATGGCCGCCGTGTGCAGCACAGCGACCAGCAGTGCCAACCCCACGTTCTGCGCCATAAAGTCCGCCGCCGCGCGATGGCCCGGGTCCAGATCCTGAGGGCCGCACAGCCCCAGATAGATCGGCACCAGCATCAACCCCGCCCCATGTGCCAAAGCCGCCAGAAACGACCAGAGCGCCAAACGCGAGGGTGGAATGCGGGCCAGAAACCGTGGGTGACGCCGGTTGAACAGCAGCCAGCATCCAAGACCGATCACGATAAGCCCCGCAGCAAGCCTGATTTCACGCTGCCAGTCGATTAGCAGCGTCATCAGCGCGAATGGCAGAAGGATGCCCAGCATTGACAGGAAATGCCCAACCGCGAGTGCCGCCAACGCCCGGTAAAGCGCTCCACGCCGCCCTTCCATAAGTGCGGCGGAAACCGCCAGCGGCCAGCCCATGCCGGGGTTGAGCCCGTGATAGAGCCCGCTGACCACCACGGCGAGCCAGAGCCCCGCCGTGGTGCCGATCACGTCATACAAAGGTCAGACTGACGGATAACAGAAGCTGTCGGTTGAGCAATCCCCGCCCTCCAGGCGAATCTGGTGACTGCGGTAGCCTTTGGGAAATTCGACGAAGAAATTCTTGTCGAGCGTCAGACCGCCCTTGGCGCCGACATCGGCCTTGACCATCGCACCGCCGCGTTCGCCGGGATAGAACTGGTCATCCCATGTTGAATAGAGCGAATTGGTCCAGTAAACGCGTTTGCCGTCGCGGCTGATCTCGACCATCTGGGGTCCGTAGCCAAAGGTCTTGCCGTTGGGATGCTTGTGCTTGGCGACGATACCACCGAGTTCAACCTTACCGGCGAGTTTCGGCTTCATCGGGTCCGAGACATCGTATTGATGCATCTCGCCGGTACCCCAGCAGGCGACGTAAAGATATTTGTCATCAAGACTGAGGTCGATATCGGTGACCAGCGGCGGCACTGCGCCAAAGCCTTTCAGCAGCGGTGGCAGATCATCGGGGTCAGCTGGTTTCGGTGGAATGGTAATGACTTTCTTGGCCTGCCATTTACCCTTCTTGTCGCGCCACCAGGTCCAGATTGATCCTTCTAGATTAGTGGTATCAACCACAACGCCGCAGAACCCGTATTCCTTGACCGGATCGTGGGCGGGGCGGATTTCCAGCGCCATCTGGTGATTGGCGCCCAGATCGATGGTCTGCACGTTCTTGCGCCCGCGCAGGTCCCAGAAATGGATGCTGTGGCCGTATTTGTTCGACAGCAGGTCCTCGGGCACGATGCCGTTTTCGAATTGCGGTGGCAGACCCCATTCGGAACTGACCATGTAATCGCGTGGCAGGTTCCACCAGAAATCATAGTGCTTGTCTTGCACACCTCGGTCCATTTCATAGCGGCCGATGATGTCGAATGTCTGGCAATCCATGATGAAGATGCCCGGCGGGCCGTCGGTGCCATCCTTACCTCCGCCGCCAAGAGTCGAGACATATATGCCCTCGGGTCCGCAATGGATGGTGTGGGGGCGCGAATAGCCGGTTTTAGCAAAAACCTCTTCGGGTTCGATGATCTTGTGGATTTTGGCCGCTTTGGGTCCACCTTTGACGTCGATGATGTAGATGCGGCTGGACCGGATACCGGGGATGATGAGATACCGGCGTTCAAGAAAAGCATGACCGGTCAGCGGCGACAGGGCCGACGAACAGGCGTTCCAGCCAAAATGGTGAAATTCGTCACCTTTGTTGGGCATGATCACCTGATGGACGATCTGACCGAATGTTTTGGATTTGGGATCAACATCGACAACGGCAAGCCCATCGGGCTGTGAACCATCAGGGCTGAGCATCAATGTGTAGGCCAGCGTTTCAACCGGGCCTTCCATTGCCAATTTCGGAGATGCATAAAATGTGGGGTCGGGTCGAAGATTCATTGGTAATCCTCCCGGAAAAGTTGGATTTTCAGGTGCGATGTCGATGCGGTTTACGCGCCGTCGCCCCTTTGCCTAAGACCATCAGCGTCCGCGACCGGGTGCCTTTACGTCAAGCGCTAATATTTACCCCTTTGCATGTCATTTTTTTGGCCTGTGATGTGGGCGGCGCTCTTGCAACTTGGGCGAAGGCGGTTGTGGGGTATCGCAATCAGGTTGGCCATGTCGCTTTTCCACTGCTTTATGTCGGGCCGATCTTCTCATGTTTGGCAGGCTCTGGCAGATAAGGGGCACTCATCAGGCCCCAGGGAGTCGCCCCAATGAAAACCCATGTAAAAGCTCTTGTCGTCGGCGGCGGTGCCGTCGGTACTGGTATCGCCTATCACCTGGCCAAGGCTGGCTGGGATACGATGCTTCTGGAGCGGGACGAGCTGACCTCGGGGTCGACCTGGCACGCTGCCGGTCTGCTGCCGCTTTTTAACATGAGCTATGCCACCACTCACATCCACAAATACTCGGTCGACTTCTACAAATCGCTTGAGGCGGAAACCGGCCTCAACGCCGGTTTCGCCGTGGTCGGCAACCTGCGCATGGCGCAGACGCAGGAACGCATGGACGAATACATGCTCTATTCCTCGGTCGCCGAATCCTGCGACGTCTATCACGAGTTCCTGACGCCGAAGGAAATGAAGGATCGCTGGCCGCTGTTGCGCACGGATGACCTGAAAGGCGCGCTTTTCCATCCGCAGGACGGCTATATCAACCCCGCCGACGTGACCCAGGCGATGGCCAAGGGCGCCCGTCAGCACGGCTGCACGATCGAGCGCAAATGGCAGGTCGATGGTTATAAGTGGACCGGGTCGGAATGGATCGTCTCGATCACAAAGATGGTCGAAAAGGGCGGCAATCTGGTCGCCTCGGAGGAAACTGCCGAGATCCGCGCCGAGCATGTCGTCACCGCCACCGGCAACCATGCCCAGCGCACGGCCAAGCTTCTGGGGATCAAGATCCCGGCGATTCCGGTCGAGCATCAGTTCATCGTGACCGAGCCGGACCCGATGCTGCAGGAATACCGCAAGAACAATCCCGAACACCCGGTTCTGCGCGATGCCGACGCCAAGTGGTATGTCCGCGAAGAGCGTGGCGGCTGGATCCTCGGGCCCTATGAAAAGGGCGCGCCTGCGCGTTTTGAATACGGCGTTCCCGACAGCTTCCGCGCCGACCTCTTCCCGCTCGATCTGGAGCGGATCGAAGCGGAATACATGTCGATGATCCACCGTCTGCCTTCGTCCGAGACGATGGGTCTCAAGGACGATTTCAACGGCCCGATCTGCTACACGCCGGACGGCAACCCGCTGGTCGGCCCGGCCCCCGGCCTGCGCAACATGTGGCTGGCCGAGGGCTTCTCGTTCGGGATCACCGCTGCGGGTGGCACCGGCTATTACCTTGCCCAGATGATGGTGAACGGAGAGGCCGAGATCGACATGGCCTCGCTCGATCCCAAGCGCTACGGCTCGTGGATGACCACCGAATATGCGGCGCGCAAGAACGAGGAATGTTACGATCACGTCTTCATCCTGCACCATCCGGATGAAGAGCGTGAGGCCTGCCGTGCGCTACGCACCTCGCCCGCCTATGACCGCCAGAAGGCGCGCGGCGCGCAGTTCGGCCAGATCAATGGCTGGGACCGTCCGAACTATTACGGTCCGGTCGACGCACCGGCCTCGTTCGACCATGACAGCCGCTCGTTCCGTCGCGGCGCCTGGTGGAAATACGCGGTCGAAGAGGCCAAGGCCTTGCGCGAGACCGCCGGTCTGAT
>JAOUMG010000285.1 GCA_029881635.1 Paracoccaceae bacterium
TCGGAAATCTGTGTTGTTGTCCTGTCGGCGCATCAGGCGCTGACAACTACCGACATGGCGTTGATGCGTATCATTTCCACGCTGGACAAACGTCAAACCATCATTTTCGTCAACCGCGTCGATGAGTTGAGCGCCCCGGCCGACCAAATCCCGGAAATACGCGATGGTATCTTCAAGACCTTGAAGGACAACCGGATCGACGCCGAGGTTTCCGTCATCTTCGGCAGCGCAAAATGGGCCGAAGCCGCGCTATTGGGTCATTTCGATGAAATGTCCTCGGACTCCAAGGCATGCCTTGACGCTTACATTGAGGCCGAGCCCGAACTGGCCAAAATGGACATTGTTGATGGTACATGGGCTGCTTCCGGGCTGCCCGCTCTTTTGACTTCAATCGGTGAGCGTATCAGCGAAGGCAGTGCCCAGCGGCTTTATTCCCGCGTCTGCCGCAGTGCCCGCAATCTTACCAACGAAGCACGTGCAACCATGATCGCGCGGCGGTCAGGAGAGTTCGCCAAGACCGATATCCCCGGCGGCGATCCTGTTCAGGCTATTGACGAAATCGCCAAACGCTATGCCCTTCAGGTTGAGGAAGTAACGAAAGAACTGCGCGCCGACCTGCTGGCCCGAATGGAAACTGCACAAGCCGGGTTTGTTAAGCGCGCCACCGATTCACTGATCGCCTATCTAGAGAAATTCGGGGAGCAGGGTACGTGGAACTACGACCCGGCAGGCCTGCGTGTTCTACAGCGTGCTGCTTTTTCCAATTTCTCGCGGTCTGTCAGGTCGAAAACCTCGAAGGTTTACGATGAGGCGGCGGCGAGCGTTGAGGCCGTCTACCGTTCTGTACTTGGTGACAGCCTTCCAGATTTTCAGATCGAAGCGCCACATCCACCCATGGTTCCACCGCCGGTTGGTTTGGGTAAGACCATCGCCCTTGACCTGCAGAGTAGCTGGTGGCGCACATGGTGGCAAAAGCGCCGTGGATTTGAGGCCTTTGCAAATGACTACGCTCATCTGATCCGGGCCGAAGCCGCATCGATCGTTCAGGATCTGGAAGGCGTTCAGGCCGCTGCCGTACTGCAAAATATCCGGACAACGTTCAGCACATTCATGAGCGAACATCAGGAAACCATTCGTCGCCTTCAAAAAGAAGGCGATCTGGGCGCTGCCGAGGCTAAGGACGCGCTCGAATCCATACAATCGACAGACGCACAAACGATCTTCGGCGAAATCCTGCGGGATCTCGAAGACGAGGCAGCATAAGGAGCATTCCAATGGATCAAGCAATCAGCTTTGACCCCGCAACGGTGCAGGAAACAGCCGACGACGAAAGAGCGGCAGTTTCTCAGGCACCCCGTATGCCTTGCATCGCTCTCATGGGTGAATTCAGCGCGGGTAAGACCACGCTGATCAACTTCCTGCTTGGCGAAGATCTTTTGCCGACGCGGGTGACGGCGACCCAGCTACCACCTGTCTGGATGAGCTTTGGCGAACGCGCCGCCCATTACGTCGATACCGAGGGTAATCAACACGATCTCGACTTTGATGATCTGCATTCGGTTCCGGTCGAAGGCGTTCAGTACATCAAGCTGTTTTGCGAAGCAGATATTCTGCTTGAAATGGACCTTATCGATACGCCTGGGATTTCCGACCCCAACATCCCCGATCACCACCGTGCGGCAATCGTCGAATATGTCGACGCCGTAATCTGGTGTACCCACGCGACCCAGGCCTGGCGCGAAAGCGAACGCAGCGTGTGGATGACGATACCCGAGGCTCTGCAAGCCAACAGCATCCTGCTGGCGACCCGATCCGACAAACTGAACGAACGGGATCGTTTGCGGGTTCACCAGCGTCTTCAGCGCGAAATCGGCGACCGTTTCCGCACGATTGTGATGTTCTCGGCGACCGATGCCATTCGCGCCTGCCAGATGGAAGATGAAACCGAACTGCTGGATTCCAGCGGGGGTGCAGCCTTGGTTGAAACACTTCAAGCTATCTCGCACGAAATCGCTGAGCTTTCGGGTGCCTCAAGGATTCCACTTAATGCCCAAACGGCCTCATCAGAGGTTTCCGAGGCTGACGCCGCCGAACAGACATTTGTGCGGCCGACACGGGTCACCGCCGTGCGTCCGGCGCGCGTCGAACGTGGTGGAAGAGATCAGCACATCAATGAAAACCCCGACGACAGCGATCCGCCGCAGGATGAAACTGGTGATTTCGCCGACAGCCCGGAAACCCTGTCGGCTGACGAGACGGCATTGACCGATCCCGAAGCTTCGGTGAATGTCTCAGTGGACGATGAAGGCATTACTGCCGAGGTTGAAGCAACTGAGGCGGACTTTTCCGACGAAGAATTGGAAGAGGCGTTGGAAGCAGCCCTTGAAGACGATGCTGAAGAAGCCAGTGATCCGGTCGAGGCTGTTGCTGAAGCTGAACTCGAACAGACAGCGGAAGAGGATGACGACGACTCCACTGAAGACAGCGCTTCGTATCGCATTATCGAAATGGCCTCTGACGTCGATGAAGAATTCGAAGACGTTGACGACGACGCCCCGGATGATGTTTCAATGGCAGGCGTGCTGGACCTCAAGAAATATGAGGTCGCGAAATCTACCCCGCCAACAATTGACGATGACGTCGAAGATCAGGACGATTCCGATACCAACGATATTTCGGATTTCGTGGCACGTGCCCGCGATGCCGACGCCAACGATCAAGACGCTGACGAAGACACCTCGGGTGACGACTACGACAATGTCCTTGCCGACGATCAACCCGTTTCGGCCAAGGTCATCTGGGAAGATATTCTGGCCAACAATGTCATTGAAACGGTACCTGACCTGGTTTCCGCCTTCAGTCTGTTCATTGAAACGCTGGATCAGCACGGTCTGGTAATTGCGGCGCCCGTTGATGGCGTTGACATGGCAGGCGAACACGGCGACACATCTGGCATGCGGATGCTCGGCTGATACAGGCGAAACCGCAGAAAAATTGACCACGGCAGGATCCTCATCGCGAGGATCCGGTCGCCTTTTGGTCTGGTCGCTGTGGAGAGAACATGTCTTTGAAAGATGCATTGGTGGCCGGCTTGGATGCCGTTCCTGAATGCCAGACAATCTGCTATGTTGACATGTCATCGGGGCTGGTGCTGGCGTCCCAAGGCCGAAGCCGCCGCCCGCAGGAATTTTACGACAAGATAGCCTCCCTGGCAGCCGGTTTTCTGCAAAGCGCCACCATGGTGGAAATGGCAAAGTCGATGGCGATCGCTACAGAGCCTGACACTAGTCCCTGCATCTGTTTATTTGGCGGCGATCAAACCCATGTCTTTGTAAAGGCAAAATCTTTCCCCGAACATGCAATATGCTATATGTGTTCACCGACCGTGAATCCTGATGCTTTGTCAGCTGCCGTAATGGAAAACCGAGAGATTGTTGCCAATGCTATGTAGGCCTGTCAGCGACGTTGCCTGGCAACCGCACAAGACCGCGGAGCGTATCCTATGGCGATAGACCCGGCCATTCAGCCGCTCTTGTCCGGCGTCGAAGCCCTGACCACCAGCGCGGTCGAGGGGCGGCGGCCGATTGAAGGGGCGTCTGCCAAAGACCGGTTAGCGGCGATTGTCACCCTCATAGGCCACACCGTTTTGCCGCGCAGCTTTGCTTTTTTCGTCGGCGACGAACCCACAGCAACCCTGACCGTTGCCAGTGGCAGAATGCTGAAATTGACTTTCACAGACTCGGAAGCGCCCGTGGCAACCGCCCCGACTGAAACCCGCGAGGAAAGGCTGACCAATATAGCCCAATCACTGGCGCGGCTTGCGCAGGCTGGCGAAAAACTGTCGGTAGAAACCAATTATATCACCAGTGACGTAGCCGCCGAGGATGTGGGGCTGACGGCAACAGAGCTGATGGAAATCTGCGCAGTAAATGAATGGTTTGTGGGTCAGGCCGGTGTGGATGGTGGCGAGGCTGGTGGCTTTATCGACCGCGCCCGCAAGTTAACGCGCACCCTGACGGAATTCGATCCGAGCGGCGTCGCGAAAGACGGATCGGGCGACACAGCACAGGATCTTGACCCTGCTTTACTCGGTTCGATGGTCAACGAAATTACCGGCAAACGGGATGAAATCGCCGCGCTGGCGGGCTGGCCCTGCATGATTGTTTTACGCGGATCAAAAGATCAATCCGCCCTCAGCTTTGCCGCTACTTCCAAAGGTATGATTGTGGCGACTTGTGACGATGCTAACGTTGCCCCGTTGACGGCTCTTTGGGCCGGTTCAGTTTCAGATGAGGCCAATACGGAATGACAAGCCGCATGTCGCCAGTATCATCCGAAAT
>JAOUMG010000286.1 GCA_029881635.1 Paracoccaceae bacterium
AGGCGAACATCGCCAACGGTGTGATGGACAAAAAACTGGGTCAGGCGCTTGTCGCCGCGGCACAGGAGGTTATCGACGGCAAATTTGACGATAACTTTCCCTTGGTTGTCTGGCAGACCGGCTCCGGCACCCAGTCGAACATGAATGCAAATGAAGTGATCTCCAACCGGGCCATTGAATTGCTCGGCGGCGTCATGGGGTCAAAGAAACCAGTTCACCCGAATGACCATGTGAATATGGGTCAATCGTCAAACGATACATTTCCGACCGCAATGCATGTGGCTACGGCCATGATGACGCGCGATGTTCTTCTTCCCGGGCTGGAAAAGCTTCATGCCGCTCTGTTGGAAAAAGTCGACGCTTTCAAGGACATCATCAAGATCGGCCGCACCCATACGCAGGATGCAACGCCGCTGACGCTGGGGCAGGAATTTTCCGGTTACGCCCATCAGGTCGCAATGGGTATCCGGCGGGTCAAGGCTTCGCTTCCGGCGATCTATGAGCTTGCCCAAGGCGGTACCGCAGTTGGCACAGGCCTGAATACGAAGAAAGGTTGGGCGGAACAGGTCGCTGCCAACATGGCCAGAATCACCGGGCTGCCGTTTGTTACCGCGCCAAACAAGTTCGAGGCGCTTGCCGCCCATGATGCCATGGTCGAAATGTCCGGCGCGCTGAAGGTTGTTGCCGTCTCGCTTAACAAGATCGCCAATGATATCCGGTTCTTGGGGTCGGGGCCGCGTTCGGGCTTGGGTGAATTGAACCTGCCGGAAAACGAGCCTGGATCCTCCATCATGCCGGGCAAGGTTAACCCGACGCAGGCCGAAGCACTGACGATGGTCTGTGCGCAGGTCATCGGCAACGACATGACGGTGGCCGTTGCTGGGGCACAGGGCCACTTTGAACTGAATGTTTTCAAGCCGGTAATTTCTTACAATGTTTTGCAGTCCATGCAGTTGCTGGGCGACGCTGCTGGCAGCTTCACCGACAATTGCGTCAAGGGAATTGAGGCCAACACCGCCCGTATCGACAAGCTGATGAAAGAAAGCCTGATGCTGGTGACGGCGCTTGCCCCAACGATCGGTTATGACAACGCGACCAAAGTCGCAAAGACCGCGCATAAGAATGGCACGAACCTGCGCGACGAAGCGATTGCCTTGGGTTTTGTTGACGGCGAAACCTTTGACCGGATTGTGCGGCCGGAACTGATGATCGGCCCGGAAGACTGAAGCGTTTCGGGTTTGATTGGAGATTTCAAATATCAGAATTCGAACAAGAAAAGTTCGCGCTCTGTTACAATGTCAATCCAAAACGCAGTAGGATTCCATGGCGGAAATCGTAAATCTTCGATTGGAAAAGAAGCAGCGCAAGCGCGCGAAGAAGCGCGCGGATGGTACTGAAAATGCTACAAGGTACGGGCAGACAAAGGCCAGCAGATCCTTGGATGCTGCATTAGTGAAAAAAGCGCGTGACTCGCTCGACGCTCACCGTCTTGAGGAGCCGGAAGATTGAGCCGTCCGGCCAAGCATTCGCTGACACTTAACGGACACCGTACAAGTGTTTCACTCGAACCCGAATTCTGGAGAGCATTTTGCGATTTGGCTGAAAAATCGGGCAAACCGATCAATACGTTAGCTGCTGAAATTGATGCAGCCCGTGGCGCAGGCACCGGGCTTGCCACGGCGATCAGGGTGTTCGTGCTGAAAGACCTTCAATCTCAATTGGCCCATGAGGGCGCGGGGGCCAAAGATTAATGGCTCCAGCCTTGCCTGGCTTCTGGGTAAAGCGCCTTGCGCAGCCGAAGAGCCAGTGATCTTTCCTGTTCTTCCCGCGATGTAAGTGCCGACCGCTTCTTGTTGCGCGGATCCAGATCGCCCTTGAAAAGCGATTGGATTTCCTCACGCGACAGCAATTTTTCTGGCTCGGGTTCAGAGTGTTGCGGCAGACCAACAGATCGCCACGAGGGAATGGCAATGCGCAAAAACCCACGCTGGGGCGTGCCCTGCTCATAGCTTTGCAATGACATTTCCATCGATCTGTTCGTCATGGCATCCCCCAATGAATCCCCGGCGCTAAACAGGCAACTTTTGGCCGATTTATTCACATTTTTCAGTCAGACATCGCCTTATCAACTGATTCGCCTTTTGCTATTAGGGGAAAATGCACCATTTTCTCCCCAGAGATCAATTCAAGGTTGCGTTTCAAGATTGTTTCAGAAATGTCATCAGTAGATTGATCTACGCCCGAGCGTTGACGAAAAGACGAATTCCGTCCCTCGATCGAACCGTCAGATGCGCGACAGGAACGGGCTCCGGCCCGCGGTCGAGCGAGAATTTCAGGTCGCGGACCAGAACCGACAGCAGCAAAGTCCCCTCAATCATCGCAATGCCTGCACCTGGGCAAACTCTCGGCCCTGAAGAGAATGGCAGGTACCCTTGGCGTGATGAGTTCTTTACCTGCGCCGATTGCCACCTGTCCGGCTCAAATTCATCCGGCCGGTCCCAGATGCGTTCGTGACGGTGGATATGCCAGGGCGAGATAACGATTTGCGACCCTTGGGGAATGTCGCGATCGCGGAACTTTTCCGGGCATTGGTTTTCGCGCACCATCATCGGCACCGGCGGATATAGCCGCAGCGTTTCGCGAAACACATTCCGCGTGAATTCCAGGCTGGAAATGTCTGAAAAGGAAAAGTTATCCGTGATCCTTTTACCTTCTTCATACACCTTTTCTTGCGCCTGCGGATCGGCGGCCAACAAATAGAGCGCCCAAGCCAGTGCTGATGCCGAAGTTTCATGTCCGGCAAGGAAAAAGATTGCCACCTGATCGACCATTTCGGCGGCATCAAATCCGGTGCCCGTTTCAGCGTCGACAGTTGTCATGATCTTTGTGGCCAGATCATTCGGCGCTGTACCTGCATCAATTTCGGCCAACCGGTCCTCGACGAGGCGGGTAATAAGGGCCCGAATGTCGCGGGCTGTGCGCCGGGCTGCCCTGCGGTGAAACCTGGGAAACCAGCGCGGCACGCGCAGGAATGCCGCAAGGTTGAGCAGTGGCTGGCTGCGCTGATGGCTGCGAAACAGGTTGAAAACCTGCGCTGCAATTTCATGCTCAATCGGGATGGAGAAAAGTATTCTGAAAATAACATCTGCGGCGGCGTGGCTCGCCTCTGCCTCAACCTCGACCACCTGACCCTTGCGCGCGGCCAGCCTGTCGCGCGCTGCGATTGCAGCCGCGAGGATGGCGGGGAAAACATCGCGCACCTTGCCCCCTTCAAAGGCCGGATCAATGATGCGCCTTTGATGCCGCCACTTGTCGCCATTGGTCAAAAACACCGATTGCCCCAGCAAGGGTGCCAGCCCTTCGCGCACCCTGTCCGATTTGGGAAAATCTTCGGGTCGCTGCCTGAGCACGAGATCGACCAGTGTAGGGTCGTTGCAAAGATAGGACTGAAAAAACGGTGTCCTGAACTCTGCCATCCAGGCGCGGTAAAGCTTCGCTGGCTGCGCCGAAAGAATGTCCTGCCGGAAAAGCCGCATATAGCCCCAAAGAGAAACCTTTTCGGACCGCGATGCAGGTTTTGGTGGTGTCATGCGACATCCCTGAACGGATTCGCAACAAGGTCAATCCGGCTTTTCGAAGCCGCGCGATCTTTGAACCTGTCGGCAAGAGTCTTCGGACCTGCCGTGATCTGAAAATAGTCATAATCACCGGGCCTGTCGAATGCACAGAGATACTGAAAGTGCAGCCTGAAGAAACGCCAGCGAAGCTCTCGCCACCGCTCTGGCGACAAGGTTTGGGTAAATGCCGCGGATATGACCAAGGGCCACTTTTTACCGCTGGGGGCGACGCCGGTAACGCTCACCGGATCGCATAGGGCAAAGGCACAACCGTCACCAGGTGCGGTAACATCGATCCATGTCAGTTCGCTGCGCGCCGAAAGATAGGCCAGATCGCCCCGCAACCTTTGCGCCTTGGGCAGAAAGGAGGCCATTGGCACAACATGGCCCAGCGACAGGAACGCGAGTGTCGTCCCCTTGGGTACCGCACCTGACCGAATAAGATCAGCCAATACTGAAATGGCCAGATGTGCACCGGAGGAATGCCCGACGACCAACACTTCATCCCAGTCTTCTTGTAGCGCCGCCGAAATTCGTTCCCCGAATTCTTTCAACCGTTCCTCCAGCACCGGTGGATTGGCGCCCCGATGCTGGGCAGTGAACGCGTAGTCATGCATGAGGTAATAGGCATAAAACCATTTGTCCTTGGACTTGAACCACGACAACACCCCAGCCGCCATGACCAGACCAGCAGCAGAACCGGCCCAGAATTTCAGA
>JAOUMG010000287.1 GCA_029881635.1 Paracoccaceae bacterium
ACTGGGCGAGGCAATTGGCGGCCAGCAACTGGTGATGATGGGCCAGATCCGGTTCATGGCCTTCGCGGGCCAGCAGAAATTCGCACGGAATGACGCGGGTGCCCTGATGGATGAGCTGGTAGAACGCATGCTGGCCGTTGGTGCCCGGCTCGCCCCAGACGACGGGGCCGGAATGCAGGGCCAGATCCGACCCGTCCAAGGCGACGCCTTTGCCATTGCTCTCCATCTCCAGCTGCTGAAGATAGGCGGGCAGCCGTGACAGGCGTTGTTCGTAGGGAAGTACCGCGCGCGTCGCGTAGCCGCAGATCTGGTTGTGCCAGATACCGACCAGCGCCAGCAGGACGGGCATGTTGTTTTCGGCGGGGGCGTTCTGGAAATGGGCGTCCATGGCGGCGGCGCCTGCCAAAAATTCGTCAAAGCGTTGCGGCCCGATGGCCAGCATCAGCGACAACCCGATCGGCCCCCAGACGGAATAGCGCCCGCCGACCCAATCCTCGAAGCCGAAAACCCGTTCGGGCGGAATGCCGAAAGCGGCGGTTTTTTCCGCCGAGGTGGAGACCGCCACAAACTGCCGGGAGGGGTCGGAAACGGTGGCCGCCAGCCATTTTTTTGCGGTCTGGGCATTGGTCATGGTTTCGATGGTGGTGAAGGTCTTGGAGGCGACGATCACCAGCGTGGTTGCCGCATCGAGGCCCTTCAGCGTGTCGTGGATATGGGCGCCGTCGATATTGGAGACGAAATGGCAGCGCGGGCCATCGGCATAGAGCGCCAGCGCCCCATAGGCCATTGCCGGGCCAAGATCGGAGCCACCGATGCCGATATTGACCACATCGGTTATCGGGCCGCCCTGCCCCCGGATGGTTCCGGCGCGGATGTCGCGTGCAAATGCCTTGAGCCGCAGATGGGTCTTGCGGGTGGCCTCCACGATGTCCTGCCCGTTCCGCAAGATCGGCTTGTCGAGATTGCGCAGCGCGGTATGCAGGACGGGACGGTTTTCGGTTTCGTTGATGTGTTCGCCCGCGAACATGGCGGCGCGCCGGGCGGCAAGGCCCCTATGTTCCGTCAGTTCAAGCAGTTGGCGGAGCGTTTTGGAATCAATATTTGTTTTTGAGAAATCGAACAGAATACCGTCGGTTTCTTGCGAAAACTCCGCCGGTCTTTTGTCATTTTCGAACAATTCAACGATTTGACGGTTCTGCACCCCGACATAGGTCTGTGCGAGAATTTCCCAAGGGGTCATTGCGGTCTCCGGTTGTTCATTCGGCCCAATGGACGGTCGCATTTGCGGATACCGATCGGACGGGTGCTTCGATTTCTGTCAGGTGCTGCGCCTTTTCGAGGGCCTGGCGTTTTTGTGTACCGGTGATCAGGATATGGGTCGTCATCGCCTGTGCCAATACCGGTGCGGTGAGCGTGACGCGCAATTCGCCTGCCTCGGGCGCACGCATGGGCATCAGGACCGGCGCATCGGACGCCAGGGCGCGCTCCAGATTATCGGCCCCCGGAAACAGCGAGGCGGTATGCATATCCGCCCCCATCCCCAGCAGCAAAACCGAGATGGGCAGATGCGGCGTGATGGTCGCGGCAACAGTATCAAGCGATGCATCCGGGTCGACGCTGGCGTCATAGAGCGGCAAAAACCGCGCGGCGGCGGCACGGTTTTGCAAAAGACTGGCCCTGAGCATCCGGGCGTTGGACCGGTCGCTGTTTTCAGGCACCCAGCGTTCGTCATTGGGAAAGACCACCACCCGGTCCCAGTCGAGGCTGACCCCGGACAGAAACTCAAAGACAGGTGCGGGCGTGGTGCCGCCCGGTACGCAGAAACTGGCTTGATCGTTATGACGGAGGGCTGTGGAAAGTTCACCGGCCAGCACATCGGCAAGCCCAATCATCAGCAGTTCCCGATCTGCGTATTCGATGAACTTCATTCGTGAATTTCCCGCCATCTGCGGCCTTCGCGGTGCAACAGCATCAGGGCATCTTCCGGACCGGAAGAACCGGAATCATAGGTCTTGGGCTTGTCGCCCCGCGCATCCCAATCGGCGATGATCGGGTCTGTCCAGGCCCAGGCAGCCTCCACTTCGTCGCCCCGCATGAACAGGGTCTGGTTGCCGCGGATGACATCCATGATCAGCCGTTCATAGGCATCCGGTATATCGGCACCCTCTTCGCCCAATGCCTCGGCAAAGGACATGTCCAGCGGCACCTCGGTCAGGCGCATACCACCGGGGCCGGGTTCCTTGATCATCACCGACAAGGTCATGCCTTCGTTGGGTTGCAGGCGGATCGACAGGACGTTTTCGCGCCAGCCTTCCTCTTCGCCGAAGATGGAATGCGGCACCTCCTTGAAGACAATGGCAATTTCGGATTCGCGCCCGCGCAGGCGCTTGCCCGTGCGCAGGTAGAACGGAGTGCCCTTCCAGCGCCAATTGGCGATTTCTACCTTCAGCGCCACAAAGCTTTCGGTCTTTGACGATGGATCTTCGACATCCTCAAGGAATGACGCATCATCCGGCCCGTTCTTGCGCGCCTGTCCGCGATACTGCCCGCGCACGATGTCATCGGGGGCGACAGGCAAAAGCGCACGAATGACCTTGAGCTTTTCATCCCGCACCGCGTCGGGATCAAAACGGTAGGGCGCCTCCATAGCGATGAGGCAGAGCAATTGCATCAGGTGGTTTTGCACCATATCGCGCATTGCGCCGGAACGGTCATAATAGGTGCCGCGCCCGCCGACCCCGACGGTTTCGGCAACGGTGATCTGGACATGATCGACGTGGCGGGCATTCCACAAGGGTTCAAAAAGGATATTGGCAAAGCGGACCGCCATGAGGTTCTGAACCGTTTCCTTGCCGAGATAGTGATCGATCCGGTAGATCTGGCTTTCCGAGAAATGGGCCGCCAGCGTCGCGTTCAGTTCCTGCGCGGTCTTCAAGTCGCGGCCAAAGGGTTTTTCAACCACGATCCGCGCATCATCCGAGGCAATGGAATACCTGTGCAGTTTTTCGGCAAGATGGCCAAAGAGTGATGGCCCTACCGAGAAATAGAATGCCTGAACAACGTCAGCGCGGATGAGTTTGGCCAATTCTTCCCAACCGGCATCACCCTTGGCGTCAATCGCCACGTATTCGATGGTGTCGAGGAACGTGCCGACGAGTTCGCTGCTGCGTTTGGCCGAGGCGACGAATTCGACGATCGCCTCTTCGACATGGGCGCGAAAATCGGCCGTCGGCATGTCGGTGCGGGCAGCACCGATGATCCGGGACCCTTCCGGGATCTGGCCTGCAACAAAACGCCGGTAAAGGCCGGGCAGAATCTTGCGCCGCGCGAGGTCGCCGGTACCCCCAAAGATGACCAGATCGAAGCGATCGACCGGTATGACACGTGAGACCATTTATTCCTCGTGCATTGGATATGTTAGCGCTAACGGCCCGCATATACATTTATCATTCCCCAAAGTCTAGCACCGGAAAATGAAAGCGGCCACCGGTTCAAACACCGATGGCCGCATTCAATTATCTTCACCGGACCAGAGGTTAGCCCGATGTCGCAAGAAACTCAGGCGTTGACGTCGACAACCACCCGCCCCTGCACCTGACCCTTCAGGATGTCGGCGCCAAGTTCGGGCAAGTCGGCGAGCGTTGCGGGGCGTACCATCGCCTCAAGTTTGTTCATGGGCAGGTCTTTGGCGATCCTTTCCCAGCAGCGGACACGGTCCGCGTAAGGGCGCATGACGGAATCAATGCCCAGCAGGTTGACGCCGCGCAGCAGGAACGGGATCACCGTCGCAGGCAAGCCTGCCCCGCCGGCCAGACCGACGGCTGCGACCGAGCCGCCATATTTCATCTGGCCAAGCAAACGCGCCAGCATTGCACCGCCCACGGCATCAACGCATCCGGCCCAGGTTTCCGCCTCGAGCGGGCGTTTGACGGTTTCGGCCAGTTCCTCGCGCGCGACGATCTGGGTTGCACCCAGTGACCGCAGGTAATCGGCGGATTCCGGTCGGCCGGTGACGCCTGCAACGCTATAGCCCAAATTCGCCAGAATGGCGGTTGCAACCGACCCCACGCCGCCGGCAGCCCCGGTCACGAGGACCGGCCCCTGATCCTTTGACAGGCCGTGATCCTCCAGCGCCATGACCGCCAGCATCGCGGTAAAGCCTGCGGTGCCCACGGCCATTGCCTGACGGGTGGTCAGGCCTTTGGGCAGCGGCACCAGCCAGTCGGCCTTCACACGCGCCTTTTGGGCATAGCCACCCCAGTGCGCCTCGCCGACGCGCCAGCCTGTCAGGACGACCTTGTCGCCGGATTTGTAGCGGCTGTCGGCCGACGTT
>JAOUMG010000288.1 GCA_029881635.1 Paracoccaceae bacterium
TTTTTCCTGCTTGGATCCGGCTTGTGGATTGCATCGGCCTCATCTGAAGGCACCGTTGAAACCAAGGCGCAGGCCCCCGCAGGTCCGGCCTATGCGCGCGCCCGGCAGACAGTATTGACGCGTGCTTCGTTGGAGCCATCCGAAACCACAGATCATGCGCGCCCGGCAAACGTCTTTGCAACAGCAGCTCGCCCGTCACCAGTCCCTGATCAGGAGCCTAAGGCGGAACGTGAAGCCACGCCCTACACCCGCTTTCCGGGTGGCCCGAAAAAAAGGCGAACCGATCCCTGATTGGAACAACTCAGGCGGCATTTGTTCGAAATCATGCGAATCACAGGGTCGACAGAAGGGCTCCGGCGCTCTCCGACCGCTCCTATGATCAAGGATTTGGTTCTGTGCCACTAACCCTGTGATTGTTACCAAAACATCTGAATCGCTACTCGCTAAGAACGCACATCGCCTGGTACCGAATTGACTCTCTTTTCTTTTTTTTGCTGCTTAGGGTAAGACAACATGTTGTCTGCGCGCTCTGGTTCCCGCTTCGCGTGGTCTGCCCTGAATGTGCCATCCTGTACCCGTAAGCTGACTTGAAACACTGTCCGGAGTTTGCTTGAAATCTATGCCAGTCCGCACTCTCTACACTATGCCCTGCGCAGACATCGGGGTTGGCATGACGTGCCATTCCATCCTGCTTTCCGCGGCAGTCGCCGGATATCAGACAGACCTTTCCTGCGCCCGCGCGGAATGGACTGGTGATGAGCCTTTCTTGATCCATCAGACAATGCCTTGGGTGTTCGGACGGTTGCCTTACCGGTATCTCAAACGCGCAGTCGATTATCTGACCCACCGGCGCTATCTTTCGTCCATCCGCGATGGCGATGTCGCCTACCTGTGGCCATCAGTGCCCATTGAGGTTTATGAAACCCTCGCGGCCCGCAACATTCCCATCGTGGCGGAGGCAGTGAACACACTGATGTCGGTGGCCAAGCCCATCCTTGATGCAGCCTACGATGATCTGGGACTGCCGCCAAACCACGGTATAACCCAGGCGAGAATTGCCAATCAGGAACGCCGGTTCGCGCTATGTGCCGCAGTGTTTGTTCCCAACCGGCTAACCGAAGAGGCGATGGCAGGATCAGCAATTTCGGGGCGGGTAATTGGTGCAAGCTATGGCACCTGGGTACCCCGGTCTTTGGCTGCCCACCCTGCGGCGCGCTCGGATCGCCCGGTCCGGTTCTTGTTTCTCGGAACGGCCTGCGTCCGCAAGGGCATCCATAAGTTGCTGGATGCCTGGCGTAGCGCGCCGCCTGGCACGGAACTGCGCATTGTCGGTCGGATGGAGCCGGAAATTCGTCAACTTTTTGCCGATGTGCTAAACCGTAGCGACGTTTCTTGCTCCAGCTTCACCCGCGACGTGGCATCCGAATACCGCCATGCCGATGTGTCGATCCTGCCCTCATTCGAGGAAGGCGATCCCATCGCCACATATGAGGCCGCCGCGCATGGCGTGCCGGTAATGGCGACAACGGCCGGGGCAGGGCGGCTTGGCGAAAGGGACGGCATCATCGAAATATTCGACAACAATGACAAAGCCCAGATGGTTGCCAAGATCGCTGAATTTGCCGCCTCCGAAGAACAGCGCCGCCACCGTGGGGAGGCCGCCCGTCACGCTGTCGCGGAATTTGATTGGGGCAAGGTCGGTGCGAGGCGGTTTGCGCGGCTGCACGAACATCTGGGAAACCAGAGAGAAACCCGAAAAAGCTGAACCCGGTATTCAGGTTTCAGAATGCAGGCAGGTCTACTGAACGCCGACCTGGCCCGACTACTGGCCTAAATGCCGCACACCCAGTTTTGCCGCCCTTTCCATCTGTCGTTGGCGGTTGCGAAAGCGCTGGCGCTGTTCTTCTGAATATTCGTTGGCGCATTGGTGGCAGCGCACCCCTTCCTCATATTCCGGCCTGCGCAGATCCTCGGGGCCCAGCGGTCGCCGGCAGGCATGGCAAAGGTGGTGTTCGCCTTCCTTCAGCCCATGCCCGACACTGACGCGCTGATCAAAGACAAAGCATTTGCCCTGCCATTTGCTTTCAGCCTCAGGCACTTCCTCCAGATATTTCAGTATGCCGCCTTTCAGGTGAAACACATCCTCCACCCCCTGCTGGCGCAGGTAATTGGTGGATTTTTCGCAACGGATCCCGCCGGTACAGAACATCGCCACCCGTTTGTTGCCGAACCGCGCGGCATTTTTCTGCCACCAGCCGGGAAAGTCGCGAAAACTGCCGGTGCCGGGGTCAATGGCGCCCTCGAATGTTCCGATGGCCGTCTCGTATGAATTGCGGGTGTCGATAACGACGACATCCGGTTCGCTGATAAGTGCATTCCAGTCTTTGGGGTCCACATAGTGCCCGGTTCCGTTGGCCGGATCGACATCAGGCTGGCCCATGGTGACGATTTCACGTTTCAGCCGCACCTTCATCCGGTAAAACGGCATCTCGCTGGCCTGACTTTCCTTCCATTCGAGATCGTCGCATCCCGGCATTGTACGAATATGCCCCAACACCGCGTCAATTCCCGCCCGCGGCCCTGCGATCGTGCCATTGATCCCCTCGCGCGCCAGCAACAGCGTGCCCATGACGCCCGCCGCTTCACAACGTGCCAACAGCGGCCCACGCAGTTTTTCAGGCGCAGCGAAGGGGGTGAACTTATATAGAGCGGCGACAGTATACATGGGCCTCTGATAACGCTGGCCAAGCGGCGCGACAAGCGTCAGTCGGCGTCACCCGCCGCAAGGGCAAGCCCATTGACCACAGCCGTGAAAACCTCCGAATGTTCAAACGCCGCGTTGGGAAAAGCCTTGTGCATCAGGCTATCGACAACGCCAATCAGGCTTGATCCACCAACAAAAATCACCCTTCCCACGTCTTTCGGCCCGATACCCGCGATCGCCAGCGTTTCTTGCGCGGCAGCGCCGATGCGGTCTGCCAAGGATGCCAGTGCCAGCATAAGATCGGCCTCCCGAACCATGGGGTGCAGGCCTTGTTCAATTTCACCAAGGTCGATTTCCCCGATGGCACCGCGATTGGCGGTGATCTTGGCCGCCTCGACGGCAAAGGCCAGATCGTGGCCAAGCTCCATTTCCAGCACCGTGACCAACCGCTCCAGATGTCGCGGTGTCACGGCCAGCCGCGCCATCTGGCGGGCGTCACGCAATGTCTTGGGGCCATAGACAAAGGCGATCTTTTCCCAGGCCGCCAGATCGTGAAAGATCGCGGGCGGAACGTCGTTGCGGCCCGACCCCAGCTCATTGCGCAATTCGCCGCCCATACCCAGCAAGGGCATGACTTGCGACAGGCTCAGCGCCTTGTCGAAATCGGTGCCGCCAATGCGCACACCGTGGCTTGCCAGGATCTGCACTGCTTTGCCGTCGGCGCGAAACAGGGTGAAATCCGAAGTGCCGCCCCCGATGTCGACAATCAACCCGATGCCCTCACCCGGCCCTGCCGCCCGCGCCGCTGCCTCAGGCTCCAGCATGAAACGAACCGAAGTGAAACCTGCCAGCCGGTAACAATCCCTCAGATCGACTTCGGCCTGATGGTCGCGCTTTGGCGCGCCTGAGTGAAAATGCACCGGCCGACCTGCCACGACATGATCAATCGGCGCACCGATAGCGGTTTCGGCGCGGTTTTTCACCTCAGCCAGAAACTCAGCAATGACCTCGATAAGTGTCACCTTCCGGTTCAGAAACTGCCGTTTTTCCCGCGCCAGGGATGTTCCCAATATGCTTTTCAGCGACCGCATGAACCGCCCCTGACGCCCGTCAATCAAGGCTGCCACCGCGGCAGTGCCGAAAACCGTATTGCGATTCGAATAGTCAAGGAAAACGGCGGTGGGCAGCGTATCCTTGCCCGGTTCAAGCGCGATAATCTGCGCGCGCCCGCCGACATTCACGGCCGCCGCTGTGTTTGACGTGCCAAAGTCGATACCAAGTGTTGTCTGGGGCATGGGGACGGCTCTTTTTCAGCGGGAGGTGGTCATTAGCAGCCTGCCCCGGCACTGGCAAGAAACGGCCTTCGGGTCATTGACCCTTCTGTCCGCGCTCCTTACGCATAAGAAAACCGAGGGAGGGTCCAAATGCATCCGGCAAGCCATGCGCTGATCGTCATCGACGTGCAAAATGATTTCTGCCCCGGCGGCGCGCTGGCGGTGACGGATGGCGATGCGATCATTCCCGGCATCAACGCCTTGATGGCGGAAATCCCGGTGCGGGTTCTGACGCAGGACTGGCACCCGGCAAATCATTCGTCATTCGCCAGCAATCATCCGGGTGCCGCG
>JAOUMG010000289.1 GCA_029881635.1 Paracoccaceae bacterium
CCCACAATCACCACCTGGGCCTTTGGACGTGCCGCAAGAACCGCAGGCAAGGCCCGCATGAAGATATGATAACCCCTGTAGGGTTCGAGGTTGCGATTGACAAAGCTGACCACCTCATCGCCCGCATGCAACACCTTCCCACCCGGCAGTTCCAATGACGCATCCGCATTGGGGCGAACACGGTCCGTGTCGATGCCATCGTGAATGACCGTGATCTTGCCCCGCAATTCATCGGGAAAGGTCGATGCCTGCCAGGCCGTGGGCGCAAGACCCGCATCGGCTTGTAAAACAGTTTGAGCCAGATGTGCCGCCCGCGCCGTCACAGCCATTTGGGCCGGTAGCGACTGGCGTCGGAATTCGGGATCGAAATCTGTGTCGAGCCCAGTGGAATGATAGAAAAACTCAGCATAGGTCAGGTGGCGTGCCTTGGGCCAGACTTCGCGCAGGAACAACGTCTCGCCCCAGCCGCCATGCCCAAAGACAACATCAGGAGTGAAGTTTTGTTGGAGCGCAAGCTGTGCGCAGGCCCGCGCGACTGATGCTGCCCGCTCAGTTGCTTCGGCATAGGTCTTGGCCAAACCCTTTACTGCGGGATCTGGCGGCAACCGGTATCGCAAAACTCGCACGGGCGACGGGCGATTGTTCTTTTCAGCGGTCAGGGCCAGAACGTCGTGCCCACGTTCAGCCAGTGCCGGGGCAAGATGCAGGAACTGACCCGGAAAATTCTGGTGCACGAACAGGATCTTCATGACGCGGCGGCGGAATGGTGATCACCAAAGGCTGCCTCCATCAGTTCGCGCGTATACACGGTCTCAGGTGCATCAAAAATGGTGTTGCTGTCGCCGGACTCCACGATATCGCCCTGCTTCATTACGATAACCTTGTGCGAAAGCGCGCGTACGACGCGCAAATCATGGCTGATGAAAAGATAGGCCAGCCCGTATTTGCGCTGCAATGCGCGCAAAAGGTCAACGATCTGCACCTGAACGGTCATATCCAGTGCCGATGTCGGTTCATCCAGAACCACTACCTTGGGCCGCAGGATCATTGCCCGCGCAATGGCAATTCGCTGACGCTGACCGCCGGAAAACTCATGCGGATAACGGCTCATCGTTTCCGGGTCGAGGCCAACTTCCTCCATAATCTCGCGCACCATTTCACGCCGGTCGCGACCGGGTTCAACCCCATGCACTGTAAGCCCCTCGGCAATGATCTGTTCGCAGGTCATACGCGGGCTCAGGCTGCCATAGGGGTCCTGAAACACGATCTGCATGTCGCGGCGTAGCCGCCGCAACTCGCGCGGGCGCCAGTTCGAGATATCTTCGCCAAGATAGACAATCGGCCCATCGGAAGCGATCAGCCGCATCACCGCCAGCGCCAGCGTGGTCTTTCCCGAACCGCTTTCGCCCACAATGCCCAGTGTTTCACCTGCCCGCACCGAAAACGTTGCTGCATTCACTGCTTTTACATGGCCGACCGTTTTGCGCATCAACCCACGCTGAATAGGGAACCAAACCCGCAAATCCTTGGCCCGCACAATCTCTTCGGCGCCGCCAGCCACCGGGTCGGGTCGGCCTGTCGGTTCGGCTGCCAGCAATTTCTGGGTATAGGGGTGCTGGGGATTGGCGAATATCTCTTCCACCGGACCCTGCTCGACAATCTCGCCGCCCTGCATCACGCAGACCCTGTCCGCGATACGGCGGACAATTCCCAAGTCGTGGCTGATAAACAGAAGGCTCAGACCTTCCTTGCGCTTCAGGTCTGCCAGCAAATTCAGAATCTGCGCCTGGATCGTCACATCCAGCGCCGTTGTCGGTTCATCGGCTATCAACAACTCCGGCCCGTTCGCCAGCGCCATGGCAATCATCACCCGCTGGCGTTGCCCGCCCGACAGCTGATGCGGGTAGTCGGGCAGCCGTCTTTCAGCATTGTCGATGCCGACCTTTTCCATCAATTCGATTATCCGCGCCCGCGCGGGTTCACCCGTCAGCCCCTGGTGCAGCGCCAGACTTTCGGCCAGCTGCTTTTCCAGCGTGTGCAGCGGGTTGAGCGAGGTCATCGGTTCCTGGAAGATAAAGCTGATATCATTGCCGCGCACTTTGCGCAGCAAGGGTTCCGGCGCGCCGATCATTTCCTGCCCGAGATAGTTGACCGAACCGGCAACCTCGGCATTGTCGCCCAGCAAGGACACAGTCGACAGCGCCGTCACCGATTTCCCCGACCCGCTTTCTCCTACCAGCGCCACCGTTTCGCCCTTGCCGACGGTGAAGGACACGTTCCGTACCGCATCGATGCGGCGTCCATCCTGCAAAAACCCGACAGACAGATCCTTGACCTCCAACACTGTATTCATCGGAAGGTCTTTCTGGGGTCAAATGCATCGCGCACACCTTCGAAAATGAAGACCAGCAGCGACAACATGATAGCAAAGGTGAAGAAGGCCGAAAAACCCAGCCACGGTGCCTGCAGGTTCGACTTTCCCTGCAACGATAATTCCCCCAACGACGGCAAAGAGGAGGGCAGCCCATAGCCGAGGTAATCAAGCGCGGCCAATCCGCCGATGGCGCCGGTCACGATGAACGGCATCAGCGTCAGCGTCGCCACCATGGCATTGGGCAGGATGTGACGGAACATGATCACCCGGTCGCTGACCCCGAGCGCGCGGGCCGCACGTACATATTCGAAGTTCCGCGCCCTGAGGAATTCTGCGCGCACTACGCCCACCAGCGCGGGCCAGCCAAATAGGATCGTGACAAAGACCAACAGCGTAAAGCTGCGCCCCAGAATGGCGAAAAGGATGATGATCACATATAGCCCGGGTGTTGAGCCCCAGATCTCCAACATACGCTGAAAGACAAGGTCCACCCAGCCGCCGAAATAGCCCTGCACTGCCCCCGCCGCGATCCCGATAAGTGACGATATCGACGTGACAATCAGAGTGAATGCAATCGACAGCCGAAACCCGTAGATCACCCGCGCCAGAACATCGCGGGTGGTGTCATCGGTACCCAGCCAATGATCTGCATCCGGCGCAGACGGGGCGGTACCCACATTGTTGATGGTCTTGTAACTATAGGGAATGATTGGCCATAGCATCCAACCCTTCTCGATCACTTCGCCTGCGACCGTGCCATCCGCTGCGTCTTCGATCACCGTATCAGGATCGTCGAAACATTCCTCCAGCCCGCCGCTGATGATCAGACAACGCACCTCCGGTTCGCGGTAGCTCGCCTCGGTCTTGAAATCACCGCCAAAAGCGGTTTCGGGGTAGAATTGATAAATAGGGAAAAAGTAATCGCCGCGGTAATTGACCACGATCGGCTTATCATTGGCCAACAATTCCGCAATCAGCGACAGACCAAACAGCACCGAAAATATCCAAAGCGACCAGTAGGCACGGCGGTTGGCCTTGAAGTTGCGCCAGCGGCGGGCGTTCAGGGGGGATAATGCCATCAGCCCGCCCTCTTCTCAAAGTCGATCCGTGGGTCGACGAAGACATACATCAGGTCGGACAATAGCCCGATCAACAGCCCCAGCAGGCCAAAGACGTAAAGCGTGCCGAAGACCACCGGATAGTCCCGTGCCACCGCCGCCTCATATCCGAGCCGCCCAAGCCCATCGAGCGAGAAGATCGTTTCGATCAGCAGCCCCCCGCCAAACAGCACCGACAGGAACAGGCCCGGAAATCCTGCAATCACGATCAACATCGCGTTGCGAAATACGTGACCATAAAGCACACTTCGTTCGGTCAGACCCTTGGCCTTGGCAGTCAGCACGTATTGCTTGTTGATCTCATCAAGAAAACTGTTCTTGGTCAGAAGCGTCAGCGTCGCAAAGCTCGATATGGTCGAGGCGACGACCGGCAGGGTGATATGCCAGAAATAATCGGCGATCTTGCCCAGCATCGACAACTGTTCCCAGTTATCCGAGGTCAGCCCGCGCAGCGGAAAGATCCGCCAGAAACTGCCGCCCGCGAAAAGTACGATCAGCAGTACCGCGAACAGGAAACCGGGAATGGCATAACCGACAATGATGGCGCCTGATGTCCATGTATCGAATTTCGATCCATCCTTGACCGCTTTTCGAATCCCCAGCGGAATCGATATGAGATACGCGAGCAGCGTCGACCACAGCCCCAGCGTGATCGATACCGGCATTTTTTCGATCACCAGATCCACAACCGAAATGGACCGGAACCAGCTTTCACCGAAATCAAACCGCAGATATCCCCACATCATCGCCAAAAACCGCTCCAACGGCGGTTTGTCGAAACCAAACTGCTTTTCCAGATCGGCGATGAATTCCGGTGGCAGCCCGCG
>JAOUMG010000290.1 GCA_029881635.1 Paracoccaceae bacterium
GTCCGGAACGCGGTGCGCCGTCGTTTCTTCGGTGTCCTCGCGGTCGATGCCGAAAGCCCGCCACAGCCGGGAAACGGTGTCGCGCCGCGTGGTCTCATCAAGCGAGATGCCGATTTTTGTCGTACCGACCTTGCGCAGGTTGATGCGGTTGTCGCGCGCCGCTTTCAGGATCACACCCTGCATTGGACCGACATCGACAGTGAGGGTATCGAAGAAATGCTTGGGCGATACCTTGTAGCCTGCATCCTCCAGCCCGTTGGCCACGCGCACCGCCTTGCGGTGGACATGCTGGGCAATCGCCTGCAAGCCTTCGGGGCCGTGAAAAACCGCATAGAAAGACGCCATATTGGCCAAGAGCGCCTGGGCGGTGCAGACATTCGACGTGGCCTTTTCGCGGCGGATATGCTGTTCGCGCGTTTGCAGGCTTAGCCGGTAGGCTTTGCCACCCTGCGCGTCGATCGACACCCCGACGATGCGGCCCGGCATGTTGCGTTTGTGATCATCCTTGCAAGCCATATAGGCCGCTGACGGTCCACCATAACCCATCGGCACGCCGAAACGCTGGGTGGAGCCGACGGCGATATCGGCCCCCATGGCACCGGGTTCCTTCAGGATCGTAAGCGCCAGCGGGTCGGCGATCAGGATGCCTACGGCTTTTTCAGCGTGGAGTGCGGTGATGGTATCGGTGAAATCGGTGATATGCCCATAGGTTCCGGGATACTGGAAAATCGCCCCAAAAACCTTGCTGGCATCCAGCTTGGCCGGGTTGCCGACGATCACCTCAATGCCCAAGGGCGCTGCCCGTGTTTTCATCACCGCGATATTTTGCGGGTGGCAGTTTTCGTCGATGAAAAAGCCGGTCGCTTTCGATTTGGCCACGCGCTGGGCCATGGTCATGGCCTCGGCCGCGGCAGTCGCCTCGTCCAGCAGCGAGGCATTGGCGATCTCCATGCCTGTCAAATCGCAGACCATGGTCTGGAAATTCAGAAGCGCCTCGAGCCTGCCTTGCGAAATCTCGGGCTGATAGGGCGTGTAGGCGGTGTACCAGGCCGGGTTTTCAAGAATGTTGCGCTGGATTGCCGGCGGGCAGACAGTACCATAATAGCCCTGCCCGATCATCGACGTGAAAACGGTGTTCTTCTTGGCGACCTGACGCATGAACCACAAAAGCTCACGTTCGGACATTGCCCTGCCAAAGTTGAGTGGTTCCTTCTGTCGGAGCGATTAGGGATTGTCTGATCAATCAGTTCATCAAGGTCCTTGACCCCCAAAACCTGGAACATCTCTTCCATTTCAGCCGGTGACGGGCCGATATGGCGGCGGTTGGCAAAGTCGTAGGGTAGGTATCCGGTCGGGGTTAATGGCATGATCTGCAGTCCCTTGTCAGGTTGCGGTTGCCGGTGCCGCCGTTTCCGGCACACCGAATGTACTTTGTAATGGCGGTGCCCCAGCTGGGGCACCGGCGTTATCTTTAGCCGCCTCCGGCCCCTTAAGAGACCGGCGGAAACCGATCCGGCCTTAGCTGATCATTTCCTTATAGGCGTCTTCGTCCATGAATTCATCGAGCACCGAAAGATCATCAATCTTCATCTTGAAGAACCAGGCATCGCCCGTTGCATCGGCATTCACCAGCCCCGGATTGTCGACCAGCTTTTCGTTGACTTCGACGATCTCGCCGTCGACCGGGGCAAGAATGTCAGATGCGGCCTTGACGCTTTCGATCACCGCCGCTTCGTCGCCGCGCGCCACCATGGTTTCAATTTCCGGCAGCTCGACAAAGACGACATCGCCCAGTTGTTCAGAGGCATGTTCGGTAATGCCAACAACAACGAGATCGCCCTCGACGCGCAGCCATTCATGATCTTCGGTATATTTCATTGGTCTTTTCCCTGTTGGTGGTTAGCGTTTGTACTGGGTAGGCTGGAAAGGCATGGCAACGATCGTCGCGGGCAGTCTTTTTCCGCGGACATCGCCGTAAACGGTGGCCCCTTCGGACAGGTCGGCGGGCAGATAGGCCATGGCCATGGGCCCTTCGATCGACGGGCCAAAACCGCCCGAGGTGATCGTGCCGATCGGCTGGCCGCCGTCGGGTGATGCGTAAATTTCCGTGCCCTCGCGCATCGGGGCACGGCCATCGGGGCGCAGGCCGACGCGACGCCGTGTGGGGCCATTGTCAAGCTCACCGAGAATCCGTTCCGCGCCGGGAAATCCGCCCTGGCGTGCACCGCCACTGCGCCGGGCCTTCTGGATGGCCCAGGTCAGATTGCCTTCGACCGGTGTTGTCGTCGTATCGATATCATGGCCGTAAAGGCACATTCCCGCCTCAAGCCGCAGGCTGTCGCGCGCACCCAATCCGATAGGCGCTACCTCCTCCATATCAAGAAGCTTTTGGGCGAACTTCACGGCAAATTTTTCCGGAACCGAGATTTCGAAGCCATCCTCGCCGGTATAGCCAGAACGGGAAATCCACAGTTCTGCCGTGTCCCACTGGCGGATTGCCACGTCCATGAACCTGAGGTCGGTCACATCCGGCACCAGCCTGGCCAGCGCCTTTTCCGCCGCTGGCCCCTGCAACGCCAGAAGTGCGCGGTCCGTGACCAGCCCAAGATCGCAATCGGTCAGATGGGTCTGAAGATGGGCGAAATCTGCGTCCTTGCAGGCGGCGTTCACGACCAAAAACAGATGGTCGCCGCGATTGGCCACCATCAGGTCGTCAAGGATGCCACCCTCGTTGTTGGTGAACATCGCATAACGCTGACGCCCTTCCTTCAACCCCAGAATATCGACCGGCACCAATCGTTCCAATGCCAACGCCGCGTCTTCGATACGCCCCGATTTGGCCGTCAGCAGTACCTGACCCATGTGGCTGACATCGAAAAGACCGGCACCGGTCCGTGTGTGAAGATGTTCCTTCATCACGCCCATCGGATACTGAACCGGCATTTCATAGCCGGCAAAGGGCACCATCTTGCCACCCAGGCCGAGATGCAGATCATATAGAACCGTACGTTTCAGGTCGGCCATTGCCGCCCTCCCATATTGTACTGCCGGTCTGCTATATGCTCCGGCACCGTTGCGGCAGAGTCAAACCCTGCTTAGCGATGCCCCCTCTGTCCTTCCGCCTGAGATCGTTATCCCTTCGGCGCCCCGGATATCGTCCGGGATCTCTCCAGAGTTCCTTGATCAGAACGGTCCTTGCGCCTGAGAGTTTACCGGGGCGGTTGCTCCTTCGGCACCAGCTTTGGGTTCAACCCGTTGCCGGTTCTCCCGATTCTGATGAAGGTTGAATAACCGAGTTCCAGTCATTCTGGCAATAGGGTATACGACGGGATACATTGTTGCGCAGCCCGGCACTCTGCGGCAACAAGCTTGCCCGTCAGGCGACTGTCAGACATGGATATACGTCATGAGTATTGAAAGATTTCCTGCGTTCTTTGGCTATGGGTCGCTCGTCAATCGGGCAACCCACGACTTTGCGCCTGCGATGCCGGCACGGCTTAGGGGTTGGCGGCGGGTCTGGCGGCATACGGTGCTGCGGCCCTATGCCTACCTGTCCGTGGAACCGGCTAACAACGAAATCGACGGGCTGGTCGCTGCGGTTCCGGGTGCAGATTGGACCGCCCTCGATCTGCGCGAAGCGGCTTATGGCCGGTCGGTTCTGGAACCCGCATACTTAAGTCATGGCGCCGACTGGGCACAAACGGTTGAAATCTATGCTGTCGCCGCTGACCATGCCGATCCGGACGCACACCATCCGATTTTACTGAGTTATCTTGATGTGGTCGTACAGGGGTTTTTGCGGGAATTCGGCGACGAGGGCGCCTTCCGGTTCTTCGCATCAACCCATGGCTGGGAGGCTGGCGTGTTTGATGACCGGACCGCCCCAATCTATTCACGCCCCTGCAAGCTGACCACAGCAGAAAGCAGCTTTGTCAACGATCAGCTGGCCGCGCTGGGTATTACCAGTTTCAGGTAGGCGGGCGCGAGTCAGAATGATTTTTCTGCCATGTTGCAGAAACAAGTGGTGAGCCGGTCGGGGCTCGAACCCGAGACCTACTGATTAAAAGTCAGTTGCTCTACCAACTGAGCTACCGGCCCATCACAGGGCGCCTCTTTAGGAAGCCCGCAGTTGGCGGTCAAGGGCAAAACCGCGCAACTTGTCCAACCACTGGCAAAAGCGCCACGAAATGCGTATATCGCGGCAAATGACGGACGCGCATGACAGTGGCGGCCTGGCGTTCATGAAAATGCACGGCGCAGGCAACGACTTTGTGATCATCGATTCACGGGGACGGGCAGCCGTGACC
>JAOUMG010000291.1 GCA_029881635.1 Paracoccaceae bacterium
CATCGCGCCAAGCAGCTTCGGCGCGCCACATGGCCCGCGCAATTCCGCAAGGTTTAAGGTATTTTTCGTCCGCTACCCCTGATGGGCCGCACCGCCGCAATTCGGTGCATCTGAAGTGGCGCTCGGGACCGTCTATGGCCTCGACCATTGCAAGCAAACTGATTTCAGCGGGCGGTTTAGCCAGCACGTAACCGCCTTTTGCCCCCCGCTTCGTCTGCACAATCCCAGCCGCTGACAGCTTTTGCATCTGTTTGGCAAGGTAAGGTTCAGGCAGATCAAAGAATTCGGCCAACAGACGCTTCGGGAGTGGAAATTCCGGCGGCATATTTGCGAGGATTGAACAGGAATGTATGGCCCATTCCAGACCTTCAGAGTGCTTCATAATATTCGGACATTAAATATCCGCAATTGATTCGACAAGCCTGCTCATCGCAAGTTGCTTGTATGATTTTCGAAATTTTGAGGGTGATACGCCGAATTTCTTTTTGAATGCGCGAGAGAATGCAGCAACAATTCACGTGCCTTCAGCATGCGCCACAGGCGGGATACTCCGCATGTGGCAAACCCATGACTTGCTGAAACTGCACCGCGAATGCACGATCATCCAACGTCCGCGTTCTCAGAAAGCGCCCCGGTTGCCCAACGGCTCAAATCCAAATATCCAACCTGTAAAGCCGCGGCATCTGTCGGCGAAAAGAGAATGGAGCAGGCACAAATGCGGATAGGGAGCAACGCTGCAATTGCAATTGGAACGCTTTGCCTCTTCGCGATCATGATATTTGCGATTGCCGATCAAGAGTTCAGCTGGTGGCTTTTCCCATTTGTCATTTTGTTCAGCACCATCTTTCTAGGCATATTGGGCATTTGCCTTCAGACCTATCGAGAAGACAAACTTCGTATAACTTTGAAAGACAAGCACCCCAACGAACCATGGCTATGGCAAGCAAAATGGCATTCTGACATCATGACGTCGCGCAGCAAATCGGAGTTTTGGGGGACTCTCGCATTTACCATTATTCTGGGAATGTTTGCTCTCATCGGAATTGCATCATTGTTCGAAGGATTTTCTCAGGGAAATCTATGGGTGCTGCTGAACCTCATTCCAATTGGAGCTGCTGCTTATTTTGTCCGCAACACATCTGTTGCATGGCGATCGTTGCGCTTAGAAAGGTTTGTTTCACTTTCTAATGAAACGCGTCCGGCATGGATCGGCGACAGGTTTTCAGCTCAGATGACAATAGAGGATGGGCTTGATCCTGACCACGTCGAAGCATGGTTGGAGCATTTTAAAATCATTCGGCGGGAAGAACGCGATGGAACGACCTTTAGTAAGGTTGTTGACTGCAGGTTGTCAGGGTGCGTCGAAGACAACGGCGCGGGTAAAGCCCGGATTCTTGTAGACATCCCACAAAACAGTCCAGCTACGTCTTGGAACGAAGACGAGCAAAGCAGGTGGTGGGACTTGGTCATTTCCATGCGTGTTGCGGACGTTGAGGTTGCCATACGATACGAAGTACCTGTTGCCGAACCCACAAAGCACCAAAACGCCGGGTGCATTGCTAAAACATGTTTACTTGGAAGCAGTCGTTGAGAGTTCTCTTATGAACGGCAGAAAAGTCCCGCTTACCGGCTCTCTCAGCGCCTGAATGCTGCTCCTTACTGCCAAGGTCCGCTTTGGGGAAGTTGCACCGCAGCACCGCTGAGAGCTTTGAATGTCCGGTTTGGGCCGAGGCTGTGTGGAAACTGCGGCCTTTCCGTAGTGGTCAGTCTATGAAGCGGGTAATTCTGGCAATCGGCGGGAATTGATCATTCGCACGGTTTTCAGGTGCAACTGAGCGCTTTAGAGGCGCCTTGGCAATGGATTTGCCCTGAGAGAAGGGCATACACACCCTTCAGGCGGTGATTGCTTTCAGAAGCGCCCCTGCGCCGATCATGTTGATCACGCGCTTGATGTTGTAGGCGAGGACGTGGAAGGCCATTTCGCTTCGGACGTTCCTGAGCTCGCGCATCTGGAAATGGGTAGCGCCCATCCAGGCATTGATCGTTTCGAAGGGGTGCTCGACGGTGCATCGTCGGACCCGCATCACGCCGGGCACCTCGTTCATACGGGCGTACATTGCTTCGATCAGATGCTCGTGTTCCCAGCGGGTGATGCGGCGCTCCTAGCCAGTCGTGCAGCGGGCTTTGAGGCGGCTGAACTGACAATCGTTCTGCCAGCAGTGGCGGTGCATGAGCCCCTTTTCTTCGCGGGTGTAACGATAGCTCAGCACCTTGCCGGCCGGGCAGGTGTAAGTATCGGCCTCGGCGTCGTAGATGAAGTCTGCCTTCACGAACATGTCCTTCTTGCGGTTGCCTGAGGTCTCCGGCCTCGGCACGGTGGCGGTGATCCCTTCCTCGTGGCAGGCGAGCAGTTCCGCACTGCTGAAGTAGCCACGGTCGGCGATGACATCGATCTTCTTGGTCTTCAAGGCTGCCTTGGCCGCCTGCGCCATCGTGGCGAGTTGCGCCCGATCATGGACGACATTGGTGACCTCGTGGCGACGATCAGATGGGTCTCTGCATCGACTGCCGTCTGTCTAGCCGACGAGCCCGGTGCCCTTGCCGTAAGTGGCTATGGATCGCGCGTCCGGATCGGTCAGTGAGATCTGTCCATCCGGCGTATCCTTGAGCCGTTTTGCGATCCCCTGCAAACGCTGCACCTCCTGGCGAACGCGGGCCAGCTTTTCCTTCAGGTGGTCGACCTTTCGAAGCGCCGCTTCGGATTGTTCCTGCCGGTCGGTCCTTTCCATCTCTCCCAGATACTGGGCCGCGCTTTGCTCAAGATGCTCAATCTGAGGTTTGACCTTTCCAGTTGTGAAGTTCCGATCCCGGTTATTGACCACATTCATCTTGCTGCCATCGATGGCGACGGTGCCGGCTGCTAGCACGCCGATCTGCCGACACAGCTCCACGAACCGGGCGCATGACTCGCGGATCGCCGGGCCGTTGTCTTTGCGGAAGTCGGCAATCGTCTTGTGATCGGGTACCAACCGACCCGTCAGCCACATCACCACGACATTGCGACCCCGCTTCCCGCTCAAGCCGTCGGCTCGATGTAACCCGGTTGAGGTAGCCGTAGACGAAGTGCCTCAGCAGCACCGATGGATGGTACCCAGGACGGCCCGTCTGCGCCGGTGCTGTCCGCCCGAAGCCAGCGCCCGAAAGGTCCTGCGCATCGACAAACGCGTCGATCACCCGAACCGGATGATCCTAACCAATCCAGTCTTCCAATCGTTCCGGGAATATCGTCTCCTGGTCGCGGTCAACGCCCTCGATATAGCCCGACATGCCCGCCTCCATTTGTTGAAGACGACTATACCCCAAACCCGAGTTTCCACACGGAATGAGCCCATTATGTCCTTTGATGCGTTGCACTCAGGAGGCAGGGCCATGCGCATAACAGCCATTGGCTTTGTCGAAATAACCCGTAACTGACTGTTGATTTCGGTCGACGACCCGCAATCGGTCATACATACGACATGCGGCAAGTTTGCCAATTCGTCGCTTCCATAGAGGCAACAAACCGATGCTGGTCGTCGATCCTATTACTGTTGCGATGACTTATTTGGACGTCGGCGCGGCAATCTGACGGTGCTAGGAATCACAGGCGAGGTAACGAATAAAAACGAATACATTACAATGTCTTGGTTGCAACGACACCGCCAAGAAACGCCCGTGTCAATCAGATCGCAACAAACGATCTGGAGACACCCCACGCCCGAAATCCCAGAACCGGTTCGAACCGGAAATGCACAAGGACGCAGTCATGGTTGCAAGCGCTGGTGCCATCATGATCCCATAGCCACCCTGGCCAGCAAGCCAGAAAAACCCCTCCACTTTGGGATCGAAACCGACAACCGGCGCTTCGTCGGCCACAAAGCTGCGCAGCCCGGCCCAGCTGTGGATGATATTTTCGACCTCAATCTGGGTTTCCCGCGATATCCAGTCTGCCAGAATGGCAATATCCATGTCGTCGGGCCAAGCGTCGTGCGGTTCGGTCGGCGTCGCGTCACCGGGTGACGCCATAAGCCTGCCGGCGTCGGGTTTAAGGTAAATCTCGGTCCCGCCGAAATCCACAGCGGGCATGCCCGACACATTGATGTGCTCGGGCGCGTCAATAATGATGCCCGTACGACGTTTTGGAACAAGGCCGATGCTGCGCGCGCCGGCCATTTCCCCGATAACGTCTGCCCATGCGCCGGCCGCATTGATGATCGTCGCGGCCCGGTATTGATCGGTTTTGGTTGCCGCCTTCCAAAAACCATCT
>JAOUMG010000292.1 GCA_029881635.1 Paracoccaceae bacterium
CGGTTCTTTGCGACACCATTGCCGCTGGCCGAACCTTACCGGCTGAGCGCTGCTGCATCGGCAGATGGGTTCGCTCGCCTGTCAGGCAACGCGCCCGACAACGAGACCGCCGCCGTTTTGAGCCAGGCCTATGCCGAGGCCAGCGGCGCAACGCCCGGCCCCGAGACGTTCACCCTTGCGACCGGGCTGCCCTTCGATACATGGCCCATAGCCGCTGCCGCCGGGTTATCTGCCGTGAAGGCGTTGGAGGACTGGCAGTTTGACCTAACCGACCGCGAGGTTCGGATAAGCGGTATCGCCGCTGGCCGCGCCGAGCGTGCCCATGTCGAGGAACGGTTGGCCAATTGGGCCACCCAATACGACCTCAGCCTTGTTTCCCGGCTTGCGACGGGTCCAAAGATCTTGCCGGCGCAGGATGTGGCAGGCATTCTTTCTGATCTGGCAGATTGCGGGCCTTTGCTTCAGGGCATCTCTGAGGACGCGGCCTATGCCCTTGGCGATACCGTCAGGGTTACCGGCACGATCAGCGACGCCGCGGCCAATGCGGCACTTTCGGCACGGCTGACCGAGGCCCTTGGCGACCGCAAACTGGTGCTCGACACGACCATGCTCAACGCCGATATCTGCACGGTGCGCAATGTGCTGCCGGTTCTGCCGAACAATGATCTTTCCATCTGGGTTGGTGATGGTGACACCGGGGCGGCTAATCTTTCCGGCATTTTCAGGGTCAACGAAAATCCGGTTGTCGAAGTGCACGCGCCCGCCAACCTTGTTGATGCCTCGCTCTGGGTCGTGGTTGTCGACAACACCGGCAAGGTGTTCAACCTGCTGCCCAACATGAATTTCGAGGATCAGTCGCTTGACCGGCTGGGCCGGTTGGAGAATGGCATAAGGCGCGTGCGCGTGCTGCATTCCATCGACGAATTCAGATCCGACCCGCGGCTTCTGGCGATGAAGATTTCCGACAAGGATTTCGGGAAAAGCGAAGTTCTGGCGATTCTTTCAAGGGAAAATCTCTTTGGTATCCGCCGTCCGCGCGACGAGTCGGTGGCCTCGTTCGCCGAAGCCCTGACCGAGATTCAGGCTGAAAAACCCGGAAACATCATCGGAATTGCCACCAGACTATTGGATTCCAGACCTTGACGTACGACCAAAAGTTGCAAGAATCATAAGTCTCTGACACGATTTGCTTTGAGACATTCGAAAGGCAGGGGAGATGCGGGACCTAGAGACGTTCCTCGCCCCGGTGGAAAGTTCTAATCCTTCCGGGATTGAGTTACGCAACGACGCGCGATTTCACGCGATAGAGCGGCTACTTGAACCGGCCTCGCGCAAGCATCGCATGGAAAGTGTCAAATCCGGCGGCTCGGGTGCAGTTGCGCTTGATTGGGATGATCTGCTGACCCAGGCCGAAGAGCTTGCAGGCTCGGGCCGCGATCTGCGGCTTTTGGTGATCGTGGTGCGAGCGGTGGCGAATGAGGCAGGTTTTGCCGGGCTTGCCGCTGGCCTCACATTGCTGAGCGAGACTGTGAAGCAGAACTGGGACGATCTGCACCCTGCCTTGCGCGATGGTCCTTCCAAACGCGAAAACGCGACACGGCGAACCAATGCGCTTTACCAGATCGAGAATGACGACAACGGCCTGCTGGCCGATCTGCAATTCAACACCGTGCTGACGCCGCGCGGGCTGGGACCTGTCACGGGGGCTGACCTCGCGGCCGGAACGCTCAACCGCAACACGATCCTGTCGGAAGCCGCAAAAGGTCTGGGCGACAAGGAACAAGCACTGATCGTCGCGGAACATGAGGCGCGCGTCACCCGTGTCGCCACGGCTTGCCGGGCCACGGCGGCAGAGCAGCCCGATGAATTGACGGCGCTGGTAAACGATGTCGCCGCCTGCCTCAATTCGGTCACAATCCTTGAACAGTCTCTTGACGAGCGCGTCGCTGAAAATGGGGTAGGGGTCAAGTTCAAAGCGCTTGGCACCTTTCTTGAGCGGGTGGCAGCAACGCTCGCGGTCGCACAAGATGGCACCCAAGCAGCCGGAGAACCACAAATGGCCAGCCCTCCTTCCCCCGCACCGACCGCAAACGGGGCAGCGCCTGCGGCCGCCAGCCCAACTGCACTGCCCGGCCAGATCAATTCGCGCCGAGATGTCGAACGATGCCTCGATATGGTCATAGACTTCTACGAACGCACGGAACCATCCTCGCCAATTCCTCATCTGGCACGGCGGATGCGCAAGATGGTGCCGATGAATTTCATGCAACTGATGGAAGAAATCGCCCCTAGCGGCATGAAGGAATTCCGCGGCGTCGCGGGCGTTTTCGACGAGAAATCAAAGTAACAGGAGAGCCGGAAGATGAGCGAAAGCAAAGCCAAAGTCATCGAACGGAACCGCGCCCCGCGGGTCCAGATCGCTTATGATGTCGAACATTATGGCAGCCCTACAACGATCGAATTGCCGTTCGTAATGGGGGTGCTGGCGGATCTTGCCGGCAAGTCCGAAACCCGAGAGGCAGCCAAACCCCCAGCCGAGCGGGCCTTTGTCGAGGTTGACGCCGGACGGTTTGGCAAATTCATGGAGGCCCTGTCGCCGCGGGTCAAGGCACGCGTCCCCAACAAGCTTCCCGCCGCCGAAGGGGCGGAGGGGGATGAAGAGATGTTCGTCGATCTCTCTTTCAAGAGCATGGGCGATTTCGCGCCGGACAAGGTGGCCGAACAGGTCCCGGCACTGGCCGAGTTGATGAAGATGCGCCGCCAGCTCGAAGAACTTCTGGGTTATATGGACGGCAAGGTGAACGCCGAAAAACGGATTGCGCAACTGCTGACCAACGAACCGCTTCTGGCGCAGGTCGCGGATGAGGCAATGAAATCGAACAAGGCAGGAGAATAATCATGGCCGACGCAAAAAAAGCAGCCGAAGGCGGCGCCGCCGAGGCTCAGGAAATTGATCTTGGCGAGTTCAGCGAACTTCTGGAAAAAGACTTCCGGGTAAAGGAAGATGACACTGCCAAGCTGCAGAAACTGGTGCAGAACCTGGCCCTGGCCGCGACTGAAAAATCCGGCACGGCGACAATCTCTGGCAATGCGGTCAAGTCGATCAAATCCCTGATTGCCGGGATCGACAGCCTGCTGACCACCCAGATGAACGCGATCATGCATTGCCCGGAAGTGCGCCAGATCGAAGGCACATGGCGCGGGTTGCATTATCTGGTCAACAACACCGAAACCGACCAGAAACTCAAGATCCGCGTGATGAACATCACCAAAGACCAGCTTGCCGATCAGCTGGAGGATTTCGAAGGTCAGATGTGGGACCAGTCGCCCGGTTTTAAAAAAATCTATTCCGACGAATATTCGATGTTTGGCGGCGAGCCTTTCGGGGCCCTCCTCGGTGCCTATGAATTCTCGCATCATCCCCGCGATGTCGGCCTTTTGCGCAATCTCTCGGGCATCTGTGCTTCTGCTCATGCCCCCTTTATCGCGGCGGCTGCACCGCAACTTTTCCGCATGGAAAGCTGGCAGGAACTGCCCAATCCGCAAGATCTCCAGCAGATCGTCTCTTCGCCGGATTATGCCAGCTGGCAGTCGCTGCGCGAAAGCGAGGACAGCCGCTATATCGGGCTGACCATGCCGCGGGTGCTGGCGCGCCTGCCTTATGGCGCGGCCACGGTTCCGGTCAAGGGCTTTGCCTTCGAGGAAGACATTGAGGGCGATCATGAGCGCTATGTCTGGATGAACGCCGCCTTTGCGATGGGGGTGAACATCAACCGCAGCCACAAGCTCTATGGTTGGGGTACGCAAATCCGTGGCGTCGAATCCGGTGGCACCGTCACCAATCTGCCGGTGCATACTTTCCCGACCGATGACGGTTCCGTAGCAATGAAATGCCCGACCGAGATTGCCATCGACGACCGGCGCGAAGCGGAACTGGCAAAGCTTGGCATGATGCCGATCCTGCACCGCAAGAACACAGATCTTGCCGCCTTCATCGGTGCCCACTCGCTTCAGGATGACGAAACCCGCGCTGGCAAGCTGGTCGATACCGACGCACAGGCCAATGAAAGGCTGAGCGCCAATTTGCCCTATCTTTTCCCGGTCTGCCGTTTTGCCCATTACCTGAAGGCGATTGCCCGCGACAAGGTCGGCACTTTCAAGGAACGCGCCGATATGCAGGTCTGGCTGAGCGAGTGGATCAATCGCTATGTTCTGGCCAATACGGCGATGGCTGACGACAAGCAAAAAGCCAAGCGACCCTTGGCAGCTGCCGAAGTGCAGGTCGATAGTGT
>JAOUMG010000293.1 GCA_029881635.1 Paracoccaceae bacterium
GCATTGTGTAATGCCCGTGGCTGTTTAATCGCGCTAGACCTGAGGCGACCCCTGCAAAGGACGCCGATATGCGCCTGATTGCCTTCTTGATTTTTCTGCTCGCGCCACCGGCACTGGCCCAGGATGCCCAGGGCAATGACACGCCCGGCGACTGGCGGGTGACTCACACCGCCCATTTCGGGCTTTGGGATTCGGTTTGCGACGAACGCGGGCCAGCCGAGGCGCTGCAGCAACGCTGCTACATCCGCTATGTCGATGTGTTTTCACCGCGCCCGGAATTTGCCGCGCATTTCGTGTTCGTGACACCCGCGCAGGACGGTGTGGAAATCCAATACGGTTCTGAGCCCGGCACAAGGTTCGTACGCGACGGCAACAGGATCGAAACCAGCGCCGCGCCGCTCTGGGTCGCGACCCAGAACGGGTGCCTGACCGGCGGGTCCTGCGTGTTTGTGGGGGCTGAGGCCACGTTTCTCTACGAAGCGCTGAAGACCGCAAAAAGCTGGCGTTTCCAGTTCGCCGACCGCCACGGCAAGATTCAGGACCTGACCTGGGATCTCACCCCCTTCGCCGAGGCCGCAGCGGATTTCGAAGCCGAAGCGACCGCGCGCGGGTTGCGCTGAGCTGTTCAATCGCCGCTCAGGTCGGGCGTATGTTCCACTCCCCAGTCGTAGAGCGCATTCATGACCGGGCCGAAGGCACGTCCCTTTTCGGTCAACGCATATTCGGCGCGCGGCGGGTGCTGGGTATAGACATGGCGCGACAATAGTCCGGCGTCTTCCAGCTTTTTCAGCCGTGCCGACAAGGTGTTCGGCGACAGGCCCAATTCCGCCTGCAAATCGGCAAAACGCCGTTTTCCCTCAAGAAAAAACTCCCTGAGGATCAGGAGCGACCATTGATCGCCGACGATATTGGTGGCCCGCAGGATCGGGCAGTTCTGCCGTGTGGCGCGTTTCATGGACGCAGGATAACAGACTCGTTACGCTTTTGGAATTGACTATAGTATTAATAGTTACTACGGATAGTGAATGAAGGAGATTCCCTATGTTCCAGCTTTTCCTCGAATTCTATGTCCGGGCCTTCGCCGTGCTTCTGCCCGCCGGCGTCACCGCAATTGTTGCAATCTATGCCCTCCGTGCGGGTCTGCCCCGCCGTAAAATCGTGGCAACCACGCTTGGCGTCAACACGCTCTTTGCCCTCTGGCACGCCGGGGCCGCTGCGATGACAGAGGCCGGATTGATCATGCCTCCGCCGACGCTGACCGATCCGCCCTATGTGATGATGTTCCTGATCGGTGGAGCGGTGCTGCTCTGGGCCCTCGCGCGCCTCACCAGTACCGGCCGCAGTATTACCGACGCCATGGGGCAGGATGTCCTGATCGGCGTGCAGAGTTTTCGCGTCATGGGATGGGTCTTTGTCCTTGGCTGGGCCCTTGGCGCGATCCCATGGCAATTCGCCCTACCCGCAGGTCTCGGCGATATCTGGGCCGGGATCGCCGGGTACCGAGCCATGCGGGCGGTGAACCGGGGCGATCCGGATGCTGACAGACTGGTCCTGCGCGCCAATATCATCGGCCTTGCCGATTTCGCGGTCGCGGTCTTCACCGGCCTCATCACCTCACAGGGGTTCCTGCATCTGTTGGCTGAGCACAATCCCAACATCATCAACGCCTGGCCGCTCGGCCTATTCCCGGCCTTCTTCGTACCGATCTTCCTCGCATTCCACCTCGTCTCGCTTGGCCGCTTGCGGGCAGCACGGGCTTTGCCCGTCCCAGCCTGAACAGGTGACACTGGCCCTTGCCGGTTCCAGCCCGCTCCCTTAGAAAGCGGGCGGGACAGCCGAAGGACGCCTGACATGCTTGATCTGACCTATGAGACCCCGAAACCCAAGGTGATCGCCGGGGCCAAGCAGGATTGGGAACTGGTCATCGGCATGGAAATCCACGCCCAGGTCGCCTCCAGGGCCAAGCTCTTTTCCGGCGCCTCGACCGAATTCGGTCAAGAACCCAATTCCAACGTCGCCTTCGTCGACGCAGCCATGCCCGGCATGTTGCCTGTCATCAATGATTTCTGTGTCGAACAGGCAGTGCGCACCGGCCTTGGCCTCAAGGCGCAGATCAACCTTTTTTCCGCTTTCGACCGCAAGAACTATTTCTATCCCGACCTGCCGCAGGGCTACCAGATTTCCCAGCTTTACCACCCCATCGTCGGTGAAGGCGAGGTTCTGGTCGAACTCTCGCCCGGCATTGCCCGCCTCGTGCGCATCGAACGCATCCACCTTGAACAGGACGCCGGCAAATCGATCCATGACATGGACCCGACCATGTCCTTCGTCGATCTCAACCGCACCGGCGTGGCATTGATGGAAATCGTTTCCCGCCCCGACATCCGCGGGCCTGAAGAAGCGGCAGCCTATGTCCTGAAACTCCGCCAGATCCTGCGCTACTTGGGCACCTGCGACGGCAACATGCAAAACGGCAATCTGCGCGCCGATGTCAACGTCTCGGTCTGCCGCCCCGGCCAGTACGAAAAGTATCAGGCAAGCCAGGATTTTTCGCATCTGGGCACGCGGTGCGAGATCAAGAACATGAACTCCACCCGCTTCATTCAGGCCGCCATCGACTATGAGGCCCGCCGCCAGATCGCCATTCTCGAAGATGGTGGCACGATCATACAAGAAACCCGACTCTACGATCCCGACAAGGGCGAAACCCGCTCCATGCGCTCCAAGGAAGAGGCGCATGACTACCGTTATTTCCCCTGCCCCGATCTTCTGCCGCTGGAGATCGAACAGACTTGGATCGACGATATCGCCGCCGCCATGCCCGAACTGCCCGACACCAAGAAGGCCCGCTTTGTCACCGATTACGGCATGACCGACTATGACGCGGGCGTCCTGACCGCCGAGGTCGAAAACGCCGCCTTCTTTGAAACCGTGGCCCGGGGGCGCGACGGCAAGATCGCCGCCAACTGGGTGATCAACGAACTCTTCGGCCGCCTGAACAAGGAAGGTCTGGGCATCGCCGACACCCCTGTTTCCGCCGCCCAGCTTGGCGGAATGCTTGATCTGCTGGCCTCGGGTGAAATCTCCGGCAAGATGGCCAAGGGTCTGTTCGAAATCCTCTGGACCGAAGGCGGCGACCCCGCCGAACAGGCTGCCAAACACGGCATGAAGCAGGTCACCGACACCGGGGCCATCGAGGCTGCGGTTGATGAGGTCATCGCCGCCAACCCCGGTCAGGTCGAAAAGGCCATGGCCAACCCCAAGCTGGCAGGCTGGTTCGTGGGACAGGTGCTCAAGGCCACCGGCGGCAAGGCCAACCCCGCCACGGTCAACCAGCTTGTGGCCCAAAAACTCGGCCTCTGACCCCCGTAATCCGGGGCCTTTTCGCCACGCAGCACAAAAGACCACGGAGATGGCTGCGGTCAGCCGTCTCATCCGCAATGCGAAGTAACAGCGCAAAAATCCCGTTGATCGTATCAACAACCGCCCCTAAGCTTTTCCTATTCTTAGGAAACCGTTTTTCATGGCCCTGTTTCACGCCGACGACAAAATCGCTAACGCGGCCAAGCTGATTGTCGGCGTGGCCAGTGTGACAGTTGACCCCACTGGCCTCGCCGCCACCGGGCTTGCCGCTGACGGTTATCTCAGCCTCAAGGAAATCTTCAAACCCGTCTCTCCAGACGCAAAGAAATGCGCTGCGCGGATTGAAAAGGAACTCAAATCCGGCCTCACCACCCCCAGTTTCCACATGCCTGCCGAAGGGCACGCACTCCTGCCGCAGATGATCGAGGCGAGCTTCCTCAGCCCCGGCGAAATCGCCCGGATAGAGCTTGCCAACACCGCCCCACAGGAAAAGACCAGCAGATTGCTGGAAGCGATGCTGGCAAAAATGCCCCGCGAATACGCACGCGATGCCGCGCTTTGCGAGGCGTTCTGCAACCTTCTGCGCCCGATCTACACCGGCCTTTTCGCCGATGACACTTTCGCCTGCACACTCGGCCCCGCCATTGCCCGTGAAACATATACCCGCCTCGGCGAAATCGCCGAAAGCCTGTTGGCGCTGTCACAAACCTACGGTTCACTTGCCAAATCGCTCGATCATATGACCCAGCTACGCGCAAGAGAGCTCGAGGCGCTCGCCTTCCGCTTCGGTCTGTCACCTGCCTCCGGTAGTGACCCTGCTGACCTTCTGCGCCTTCTCGAACTGAAGGCGGTAGACGCGCAGCGCTTCAATCTGCAGATCGAGGCGATTGACGAACGCACCGCCGGTCTTGGCAATCTCAAAG
>JAOUMG010000294.1 GCA_029881635.1 Paracoccaceae bacterium
CAGCTTCCGTCTGCCCAAATAACGGTTCGCCCGCAAAGGTTCCGTCAGCAGGGCGTGTTACAAAGGATACCGGGTTGAACCGATAGGTTTCGGCAAAGGTTTCAGCCTCTTCCAGAGTCACCTTTGCGACCACGGCCACCTGCAGACTTGGCCCGCTGCCTGACCAATCAAACACGAGTTCATCCGAACGGTAAGGCGTACGCCCTTCGAGTGCGTCGAGAATTTCCTTTCGACGGCTGGTGCTGTCTGGGCCAGCAGCATTGACCTCGAGGTAAAGGATCTGCGATTCCGGCAACACCAGTTTGGTAGTGAAACCATTTGGTGCAAGCCCCGTTGCCGTGCGCCGAAGCATTGCCAACATCGACCCGAGGTCGGGATCTGACAGGTTGGCTCTGCCAACCTCAACCCACCCCTGCGCTGTACGATGCAGCAGGCTGATGTCATCATGGGTCAGGTCAAGTGCGAAACCAGGCTTCATTCCAGGCGTCTAACATGGTTGAGGCGATGTGTGACAGCGCCAGTGGATACAAATCAGTCCTAAAGCAGATTTTTGCCCATGAAAAGACGAACCCCCAAGGATCGGCTTGCCAGTCGCGTCAAATGGATCAGACTGTTTATCGCATGTAAGGAGGATTTGATGCGCAATTTCAGGTTTTTACTGGCGTTTCTTGTTTTGGTCGTACCGGCCTATGCCGAAGAATTCAGGCCCACAATCACGGTATCGGGCGAGGGTCGTGTCGAAATGGCCCCAGACATGGCCACGATTTCACTTGGTGTCATTACAGAGGCGCTGACCGCCAAAGAGGCGCTCGATCAGAATTCCGCCCAGCTAAGTGCGGTGATTTCCCGACTTAAAGAAACCGGCATCGAAGACCGCGATATCCAGACTTCCGGCCTCTCGCTCGGGCCGCGATATGATTACAGCAATTCGACCGGCTCCCCGAAGGTGACGGGTTATACGGCGTCAAATATGGTGACGATACGGGTCCGGCTGCTCGACAGCCTTGGCGGGGTTCTCGACAATGTCGTGTCAGACGGCGCCAATACACTGAATGGCCTCAGCTTTGGACTGCAGGACAAGGGCCCTGGAACGGATGAGGCACGGCGACGTGCTGTGGCCGATGCCCGCCGGAAGGCAGAACTTTATGCCGCTGCTGCGGGGGTCAAGCTTGGGGCGGTGCTGTCAATTGCCGAACAAGGTGGCGCCTACCAGCCGATGGCAATGGCCGAGGCAAGCTTTGCCAAGGGCGGCGACGTTCCTGTCGCTGCGGGCGAGCTGACCCTTTTGAGCGCGATTACCATGGTTTACGCACTTTCTGAATGACAAACGGCGCGACATCCCATCGGGGTGCCGCGCCGCCTATTTCCCAAATGGCAATCGGTCAGGCTGTTGCCTTGGCCAATGCCTGATCGAGATCGGCAATCAGATCATCGGCATCTTCGATACCGATGGACAGGCGCACGACATTGGGCGAGGCGCCCGCCGCCTTTTGCTGCTCCTCGCTCAGTTGCCGGTGGGTGGTCGAGGCAGAATGGATGATCAGCGACCGCGTGTCGCCAAGGTTGGCCACATGGCTGAAGAGTTCCAGCGAATCCACCAGTTTGACGCAGGCGTCATATCCACCTTTGACCGCGAAGGTGAAAAGGGCCCCGGCACCCTTGGGGCAGACGGATTTGATGCGCCCGTAATAGGGTGAGGAGGGCAGACCGGCATAGGTGACGTAGTCCACCCGCGGGTCTTTTTCGAGCCAAGCGGCAACCTTCTGTGCATTGGCCACATGGCGATCCATCCGGAGCGACAATGTTTCAATCCCCATCAGCGTATAATGGGCCCCTTGCGGGTTCATCGTCATGCCGAGATCGCGCAGGCCAATGGCGATGGAGTGGAAGGTGAATGCCATGCCGCCAAGGGCGCCGTGGAAATTCAGCCCGTGATAGGCCGGCTCAGGCTCGGACAGTGACGGAAACTTGCCGGAGGCGGACCAGTCGAATTTGCCGCTGTCCACGACGCAGCCACCGGTGACGGTGCCGTTGCCGGTCAGGTATTTCGTCGTCGAATGCACCACCAGCGTCGCGCCAAGCTCGATCGGGCGGCAGAGATAGGGCGTTGCCGATGTGTTGTCGACGATAAGCGGCAGACCGACCTTGTCGGCCAGTTTCGCCACCGCCGGGATATCGGTGATATAGCCGCCGGGGTTGGCAATGGATTCGCAGAATATCGCACGGGTGTTTTCGTCAACGGCCGCCTCAACCGCCGCCAGATCATCGAAATCAACGAATTTTGCCGACCAGCCGAATTTGCGGATCGTATTGCCGAATTGCTGGACAGTGCCCCCATAAAGACGGGTCGAGGCAATGACATTGCATCCCGGCTGCATCAATGGAAAGAGCGCCATGATCTGGGCAGCGTGGCCGGATGAACAGCACACGGCACCGGCACCGCCCTCAAGCGCGGCAACACGTTCGGCCAGCGCTGAAACGGTGGGGTTGGTCAGGCGGGAATAGATATAACCCACTTCCTGAAGGTTGAACAAAGCCGCCGCATGATCCGCATCGCGGAACACATAGGCTGTGGTCTGATAGATCGGAACCTGCCGCGCACCTGTCGCGGGATCAGGTTTTGAACCTGCGTGAATTTGCAGCGTGTCGAAGCCAAGGGTCTTGCTCATATTCGTCTCCGTGGGAAAGGTCCGCGGTGGACGTTAGGGCAAGCAGGAAAGACATTCAACGCCCAGACTTGGCCGCCCTGAGGGTGTTTTGTTCAATCCTCGCGTTCACGGCGCGCCGTTCCACCTTGATAGGGTCGTTCCAGCGCCGATGTCTGGGTGCTGAAATTGCTGCTTTGGGCACAGGCGGCCAGGACAGATGTCACCAGAATGACGGATGCCAGTTTGAAGATGATGCGCATGGTAGGGTCTCCCGTTTTCAATGCGTTCGTCCCTCGAACCCATGCTAACAAGCCTGCCCCATCACATCGAAATCAAAACCCCGAGACGCCGCCCGTCGTTTTCACAAACCGGATGCATTTCAAATCAGGTGTGATCGCATGGAAGCCCGTTTCACGGGCTGCTTTTTCTACCTCGCCGCAGCGCCTTCGCGCTACGGCTCAGGCGGGCTACCGAAACCAGAAACCTTCGGATTTCAGCCGGTTCCGGATGGCCTGTTCGCGGCGGGGCAGGTCGTCGCGGTCAAACAAGGCGCGCGCCTTGCGGCCACGGCCCTGATAGACCAGCCGCTTGATCGGCTCATATTCCTTGAGAACCTTTTTGATCTTGTTGGGGGCAATCGTCTCTTCGAGTGTCTCAACAACCCGGTCCGCCTCACGCGCATATAACAGCGACAGCACCCGCCAGTGACAGCTGATATTGCCATCCAGCCCCGCAAGATCTGGACCCGGACGACCGCCGCCCAGCGAATGTATGACCAACGGCAGGGCAACCTGATCGAGCCAGGGATCAAGCGACTGACATACCAGTTCTTCGGGCGGATCGTCACGGATCGCCAGGGCATAATCGAGAAACCGCTGGCCAAATTCATGCGGGCAGCGGTGAAAAAACCAACCGGCGTTGAAGTAAAGGTAACGTTGCCAATATTCCTCTGGCTGATTCCTATCCAGCGATGTTTCAAATTCCATACCGAACTTGTCATAGAGCGATTTCCAGATGGCCCCATAGCCCGGACCATAGAGTTCGATCTGTGGCCATGTTCCTTCTCGGCGCATCGATGCTGATGGGCGATCAAAATCGAAATCGACACTGCTGAGCGGTCCGGTGAAAATCGTGTCCGTGTCGAAGAACACGAAAGGCTCGCCCTTGGGAAGTGCCATCAGTCCTTCGATCTTGTTTCCATAGGGATAGACTTTGCCGAAATGCCGGTTTTCGAAGGGGGCGATTTCAGCCCCGAAACTTTCCAGCAATTCGCGGATTGGCGGGGAGATACGCGGATCACCGTGCCATGCCGGACCCGGCTGCGGTTCGCCGATGATCAGCCGCCCGGCGAAGTCAGGGTTGGCCGCCCGGAACGAGGCAGCAAAGATCACGGATTCGTAGCCCAAACGGCCATTCTGTGCGATGCAAAACACATTGGGTGCCTGCTTTTTCGGCTTTTTCCCCGCCATGCCTGCCATTGCCCCCGGCGCTGTCTGGTATTCGTGCCAATCTTTATAGGCTGGAAGCAGGCGACACGAAAGTTATGGTTTTCCCCCCGGCGAAAAGTAATGTCTGACCTATTACGATTCAGGAAAGAAGCACGCTGCCTGATGTGCGCCCTTGTCCAG
>JAOUMG010000295.1 GCA_029881635.1 Paracoccaceae bacterium
CCGAGGCACGAAGCATGTTGCCAAGGCGGTGAAAAAACGGCCCGTGCGGCCCTTGCAACAACAAGAACCGCCGCATGTTTTCACCTGTCTTCCTTGTCGTTGCCACGTGATCTCGGATGTTGTCCACTGTTCCCAGCTACGGTGTGCACACATTTCAGCTTTCTGTCACGGCGCATCTGCACAAAATTTGTGCGGTGCGATACGGCTGTCGCAGTTCAGGTGTCTGCGCTTTTGTGCTTTGCCTTGCGGTGAGGCAGGGGGCGGGCTAGGCAATAGAAAACGGAGGCCGCCAATGTTCACCGGCATTATCACAGATATCGGCGAAGTTGTTTCGCTGGAACAGCAGGGGGATTTGCGTGCGCGGATCGCGACCGCTTATCCAGTGGGTGAGATCGATATCGGTGCGTCGATTGCCTGTGATGGCGTGTGCCTGACGGTGATTGGCACAGGTTCGGAACCGCGCGGCTGGTTCGATGTGCAGATTTCGGCGGAGACTGTTTCAAAAACCAATATCGGCCGCAATGGCTGGATGGTTGGCAAACGGGTCAACCTTGAACGCGCGCTGAAACTCGGGGATGAGTTGGGTGGTCATATCGTTTCGGGCCATGTGGACGGCGTGGCCGAAATCGTTGGGAAGCTTGACGAAGGCGACAGTACGCGTTTCACATTTCGGGCACCTGAAGCCTTGGCAGGCTTTATCGCTCAGAAAGGTTCGGTTGCGCTGAACGGTACATCGCTGACCGTGAATGAAGTGACCGGTGCGGAGTTTGGTGTGAACATCATCCCCCATACCAAAGAGGCGACGACATGGGGTAGCGCCAAGGTTGGTGACATCGTCAATCTGGAGATTGATACATTGGCCCGCTACGTCGCGCGATTGCAGGAATGGGCGGGGCGATGACGGCAGGTCTCGGGCACAACCAAGGACCGACATTCGATCCGGGCCAAAGCTGGCGCGCGCATTGCTGGGCCAGGGCGCGGTCCGATCTGCTGCCGAGATTGCCTATTGAAGTTGTGCGGTTGCGTGTCAAACGAGCCAAGGAAATCGGGCTGGACTACAAAACCTACGCAAGTGTTCGGGCAACGACAGGGCATGACATTGTCGCATTTCTTTTTTCAACCAATGCGCTACGACTTTTGCGGGACAGCGACCGGATGATTGAAGCAGACGCCAGGAAACTGGCAGACACACAAAAATTGGGCAAGCTGCTGGCCGTTCAGCCTCCGCTTGAATGCGCGCGCGTCGCCCGGCAACTGGCGGGGCAAGATGTGCTGATTGATGCAACTATGGCGGCGCCCGGCTTGAACAAAAGCTGGCGAGAGACGCGCAAGGTTCTGGTCGATTTTCTGCAAGATACCTGTCATTCCCCCGATCGGGTTCTGTTGATCGGTGATACCCCAATTGAACGCGAATGGGTGGGCGCGGCCCGGTTGGCAGGATTTGTGTCCGCCGCGACGTACTTCCCGGGCGATATGTCGACGCAACGGCTTTGATCTTTGCCTCTGGGCTGGCCAAAGGGTGTCCATTCCGCTATCGCGCGCAATGGGATATGCACGATCAAGGCAGATGCGATGGACACCGATCTTAAAAATGCGATTTCGCCGATTGAAGCGATCATTGCCGAAGCGCGCAAGGGCCGGATGTTTGTTCTGGTCGATCATGAAGACCGCGAGAATGAAGGCGATCTGGTGATTCCGGCGGAATTTGCCGATGCCGCCGCGATTAACTTCATGGCAACTTATGGCCGTGGGCTGATTTGCCTGCCGATGACTGCCGAGCGGGTCAATCAGCTGGGACTGCCCATGATGGCGGTCAACAACTCATCACGCCACGAAACGCCATTCACCGTCTCAATCGAGGCACGCGAAGGTGTTGAAACCGGGATATCGGCCAAGGACCGCGCGTTGACGGTTGCCACGGCAATCAATGAACAAAACACGATGGCGCAGCTCGCGACGCCCGGCCATATTTTTCCCTTGCGGGCAAGGGATGGCGGCGTGCTGGTACGCGCTGGCCATACCGAGGCCGCCGTTGATATCAGCCGCCTTGCAGGGTTAAAGCCAGCCGGCGTGATTTGCGAGATCATGAACGAAGACGGCACCATGGCCCGTCTGCCCGATCTGGCTGTTTTCGCCCAAAAACACGGTCTCAAGATAGGTACCATCTCGGACCTCATTGCCTATCGCCGTCGCCACGATAATCTGGTGAGCGAAACGCTTACAACCAAGGTGACATCAGCCTATGGCGGCGAGTGGACCATGCGTGTGTTCACGGACCAGACCGAAGGTGTCGAACACGTGGTTCTGACCAAAGGCGACATAACGACACCCGAGCCGGTTCTGGTGCGCACCCATTCCTTGAAAGTGCTTGAGGATGTGCTTGGACTTGGCGCAGGACCACAGGGTGAGTTGTCGCGCGCCATGCAGATCATCGCGCGTGAAGGGCGCGGCGCAGTTTGCCTGTTTCGCGACCCCCGTGCCAAGTTGCTGATTGAGGAAGATGACGGACCGCGCACTATCAAGCAGACAGGCCTGGGTGCCCAGATTCTGTCGACCATGGGGCTGAAAGAGTTGATCCTTCTGACGGATTCTCCGATGACACGTTATGTCGGACTCGACGCTTATGATCTTCATATCACGGGCACACGCCCGATCACCGAGGCTTAGGGACATGGCTGCAAACGAATCCCATTATTCATTGGCGCTGCCGAAATTTGACAAGGCTGTCCGGCTGCTGATTGTGGTGGCACCGTATTATAAAGACATCGCGGATAACCTTGTAACTGGCGCGCGCGCGATTGCGGCCGAGGCGGGGGCCGAATGTGATCTGGTCGAAGTACCGGGTGCGCTTGAAGTGCCTGCAGCAATCGGCCTTGCCGCACGGATGGCGGATTATGACGGGTTCGTTGCGCTCGGGTGCATCATTCGGGGTGAGACGACGCATTACGATACCGTCTGCAATGACAGTTCCCGGGCGCTTTCGATGATGGGACTGCAGGGCATATGCATCGGCAACGGAATTCTGACGGTGGAAAACCGTCCACAGGCTGAGGTGCGTGCTGACCCCGCAGGTCAGAACAAGGGCGGTGGTGCCGCCGCTGCGGCCTTGCATCTTGTCGCGCTTTCGCGCAAGTGGGCCCGCCAGACCAAAGGCATGGGTTTCAAGCCAGCAGGCGAAGAAATCCGCATTGCCGGAGATACCAAAGGAACCACCCGCGTATGAGCGATGCTGCCCGAAAACCCAATGCCTCGGAAAAACGTCAGATGAAATCTGCGGCGCGGCTTTATGCGGTGCAGGCGCTTTTTCAGATGGAAGCGGCCGGGCAGACCGTTGACAAGGTCGGGTCAGAGTTTGAAACCCACCGTTTCGGTGCGATTTATGACGATGACGAAATGGCTGAAGGCGACCCGAAACTTTTTCGCCGCCTCATCGAGGATGCGGTGACCGGGCAGGTGCCGATTGATCAGATGACCGACCGCGCACTGGTTGCCAAATGGCCGATTGGCCGAATTGACCCTGTCCTTCGCGCATTGTTTCGGGCCGCAGGTGCCGAATTGATTTCCAGCGCTACACCACCCAAAGTCGTCATCAATGAATTTGTCGAAGTCGCACGGGCATTTTTTCCCGATGGAAAAGAGGCTAAATTCGTAAATGCGGTCCTCGACCACATGGCGCGCGAGGCGCGTCCGGAGGCTTTCTGATGCCTGCTGTCGCCCAGATACTTATCTCACTTGTGGCGGTGTTTCACGCCTACGTCCTCTGGTTCGAAATGTTCGCGTGGGAAACCCGCGGTCCGAAGGTGTTTCGCAATTTTCCGCGTGACTTGTTTGGTCCTACCAAAGTGCTTGCGGCCAATCAGGGGCTTTACAACGGGTTCCTCGCGGCCGGGCTGATCTGGTCACTTCTGCACCCGAACTCTGCGGTGGGCGGGCAAATCGCTACCTTCTTTCTAATCTGCGTCACGTTGGCGGGTCTTTATGGCGCAGTCACCGCTTCGCGAAAAATTGCTTATGTGCAGGCGTTGCCCGCATTTCTAGCCTTGTTGGCGCTGCATCTGATGTGAACACCACCAAGGCGCAGTGACTGTCCGACAGTGAATTGATCGATGTGGGAAAAAGTGGCGGGAACCGCAGCGACCGTGAAGACTATTTTTTCCCGAGAGCCTGATTTAACAGGTGGGCACCGGATACCAAGACCACGATCCTGACAGAGCCAGCTCCCTCGGAAGAGATTATCGGCCACTGGAAAAGGGCCTTGCACGAAAAGAGCAGAAC
>JAOUMG010000296.1 GCA_029881635.1 Paracoccaceae bacterium
AGCCAAAGCCGAGATTGGCTGCAGCAATGCCTGCGGCAAACCAGAAGGGCGCGCGCGTTCCCAGTTCGGCGGTGATGCCGCCGATGAGAGGCCCAAGCACAAAACCGATGCCAAAGGCCGCCCCGACATAGCCAAAGTTCTTGGCGCGTTCCTTCTGCGGTGAAATATCAGCGATATAGGCAGAAGCCGTCGCATAGGTCGCAGCGGCGATCCCCGCAACAATACGCCCGACCAGCAAGACCCATATGGAACCGGCCACGGCCATGATCAGATAATCCACGGACATGATCGCCAGCGCGATAAGCATGACCGGCCGACGTCCGTAGCGGTCCGAAAGGTTGCCAACAACGGGACCGAAAAGAAACTGCATCGCGGCGAATGATGTGGCCAACACACCGCCCCAAAGCGACGCGGTCGAAATGTCAGCCCCCGTCACGTCGGTCAGCAGATCCGGCATGACCGGAAAAATCAACCCGATGCCGATTGAATCAATGGCCACAGTGATAAGGATGAACAGAAGCGCGAGGCGGTTATGCATGGGTGAATCCAATCGCCACCTTGAAAAGCGCGGTGGCATTCACGGTCACGCTAGCGAAGCTTTCGCGGAAGCGAAAGGGCCGTAGCACCTGTGTCTTGCGAAGGTTTGAGGCGGTTTTCAACGCATCCGGCTTTCTTCACTGGCGATGTAAGACAGGCGACGCGCGAGCATTTCGGGCGCACTGAAAAAAGGCGAATGCCCAGAGGGAAGGCGGCTGATGTCCGCGTCAGGCCAATCCGCAGTCATGGCGGCCTGATATTCGGGGGCAATTGTCTGGTCATTTTCGCACAGGATATAGTGTTTGGGGATGTCGCCCCAATGGGTCAGCGGCGGCAAGGGGGTTGATTGTGGTGCGATGGGTTCGGGGCAGAGCCGGGGCAGGCTGTAGCAAAGGATTTCCTCAGTGCAATCGTGGTAAAACGCTTCTCCGGCCAGCACCGTATCGACGGAATAGGTCAGGCCGGAAGGATCGCGTCGGAAGACACCCGCCAGCGGTTGGCGCGGCCCGATGCGGCGCAGGTCGATCATGGAACGGCCGGGGGCGGGCACGTAAGCGCAAAGATAGATGAGCTGTGCGATCTTGGCAGGCGCCCGTTCAGCGGCAAGGGTGATCGGATATCCTGCTGCGGAATGGCCGACGAGAATGGCGGGTGCATCAATCGCGGCCAGAATCGCATCGGCATAAAGATCAAGTGTTACCTCGGCGGCCGGGGTCACATCCTGCCCGTGCGCGGGCAGGTCTATGGCGCGCGCCTCATGCCCTTCTTCTTGCAGAAGCGGCAGAAGATCACGCCAGCACCAGGCCCCGTGGCACGACCCATGGATGAAGAGAAAGCGCGCCATGATCGGTCAGACATGGCCGATGGATGCCAGGAACGCCGACAGAACCGCAGCATATTCAGCCGGTTTTTCAACCGGCGGCAGGTGGCCTGCGCCGCGGATCAGTTCGAAATGCGCCCCCCGGATCAGACCCGCGGTTTCACGGACAAGATCGGGCGGTGTCGCCCCGTCTTCCGACCCTGCAACAACCAGCGTCGGCAGTGTCAGACCGGATGTGGGTGTGATGAAATCAGTACCGGCGATGGCTGCCGCGACACCGCAATACCCCTCCACAGGTTGGCGCGTCAGCATATGGCGCCAGCCCGAAAGCTCCGGCGTTGCCCGGAAGGGTTTGGAAAACCAGCGCTCCATCGTTGCGTCGCCGATGGCCTCCATCCCGCCAGCGCGGATGGCGGCGATGCGATCAGCCCACATCTGCGCCGTGCCGATCTTGGCCGCCGTATTCGACAGGACCATGGCGCGCACCTGATCCAGCCTTTTCACCGCAAGTCCCTGGGCAATCAGCCCGCCGACAGACAGGCCGACAAAGACGCAGTCGCGGACCGAAAGCGCGTCGATCAGCCGTTCAGCATCGCGTACCAATGCCCCCATCGAATAAGGCCCACTGGGGCAGGACGAAAGCCCGTGTCCGCGCTTGTCAAAGCGTATCAGGCGCAGCCCTTGCGGCATGAGCGGTATCAGCTTGTCCCACATGCGAAAATCGGTGCCGAGAGAATTGGCAAAAACAACTGGTGCGCCTGCCGGATCGCCATCTTCGCGCCAATGCAGGTGGATGTCACCGATATCTATCATGTTCATGCTGGCCAGCCCTACCAAAGACGTGGGCTTAGACCCACCATTTCCCGATCACGCCCGAATCTGCGGGGGCCATTCTGTCCGCCAGTGACAAGAACAACAAGGACTGCCTATTGCGTTTCGGGTTAACACAGTATCGGAATTCGAACTTTTCTTATTCGAATTCCGATACTTGAACTGTGTAATTAAACCCGAAACGCTCTAGTGGCTGACAAGCGCGATTCCGGTCAGAACAAAACCTGCGCCCAACAATTGTTTTGTGTTCAGTCCCTCGCCGATCAATGCGGCAAACGACAGGACGGCGAGTGTTTCAAGCGCAATAATGGCGAGGTAGATGACACCCAGATCCGAATGACGCAACAGCGCCGCTTCTGAAACAGTGGCCAGAAAGAAACTGGCGACGATCAGGATAACCGAAGCGGTCGTGACCGAAGTTGAAACCATCTTGATCCCCACAGTTGCAGCGGCATAAGCGACGGCAGCGAGCGGGATCAATATGAGCGGGCGGGGAATGCCCCAAATCATTTCAGGCGACATCTGTCCACCGATCTGTTGATGAGATTTTTGGCAAAACCGGTTGTGTTAACGCATCTAAAACAAGGTCGGATAATCATTCGTTTCATCCTGTCTGCTTACTCGAAAATTATGGCCTCGGCCGCGAAAGGCACACTGCCAATGTTGAAAAACGCCTGAAATCAAAGGCTAGCGACGAGCCGAAGGTTTGGCCCCTACCAAATGTGGGGGAAGCCGCGTTTTGATTGTTTGCTCCGTTCTTTCCGCTGTAAAAACTCTCGTTCAATTGATTGCCCATCACTGGTCAAAGCGACCGGGAAAGGTTTGCTACCGCAGCAGGCAGCGGGAATTCTGTATCAGTGCTACCAGCTCTTCGATGCGGGTTGTTTCGGTCTTTGTCTCAAGATTACGCAGATGCCAGCGCGCGGTCGAAACTGCGATGCCCGTGTTGGCTGCGAAATCCGTCAGCGAGCGGCCCTGACCAATCCAATGGGCGAGCTGTGTTTCCGTGCCCGTCAGGCCGAAGATTTCCGCATAGGCGCGAATGTCGAGCGGCCCGATTTTATCCAGCTCCGTTACGATTACCGCAACCCGCGCGCTGGTACCCGCGAAAAGCGAAGATCCACGCAGCGGAAGAATATTGATTGCCGCGGATTCGCCTGCTGACAGTTCAAAGGTTACCGGTTCATCAGACAGGATATCCGGTGCGGCCATGATATTGATTGCCGCGTGGATCTGGTGGTTGAGTTGCGCATTTGCCCGTGATCCGTAGATCCGCAGATGTCCGGTTTTTGACAGGTGCAAACCCCGGCCTTCCGATAGAAATCTGTGCCCGGCGTCGTTGACGAAATCAACCTTGCCAGCGCTGTCGAGGATGAAAGCAGGTGCATCCATCCGGTCCATCAACGCATTCATTCCCGATATCTTTGCTTCTGCCTCGTCAATTCTGATCTGGGAGGTCACCACGCGCCGGATATGCGGAAGAAGGGCATTCAGAAAACCGGTTTCACCATCAAAATCCTGCCGCCCAGCCGCGCGAACGAAACCGACCCAGGTGTGTTTTTCCATATCATTCTGCAACACTGCCCCAATGGTCCGGTCAGGGCCCTGCGGCCGGACCCATTCATTGAAATAAACGCTGTTGCGATAGTCGGGCGGATCCACGGCGTCTGTGTGAAAGCAACCCATCTTCTGTCTTGCAAGGTTGTCGAACCAGGGATTGTCACCGAGGAAATCATCATCGTAGGCAATGCGCAGATCAGGATCGAAGCCGAATGAAGAATAAGTCCGGATTGCCGGGCGACATTTCCATTCGCTGACGATGTCGCCCGCATCTGCACCAACGACTGCACCCAGATAGGCGCCGAACTCCTGCAGACCATCCGGGCGATCGAGCGCACCGTAACAATGATCAACCGCTTCCAGGTATCGGTTCGTCAGCATCGTCCAATCCCTTTCGATTGACGATAATGGTGCGGCTGGTTGACTTTCGGGACAAGGCGGGAAAACCTTACCCTACGGAAAGTATGGAGCGGGTCGCGACCGGGTTTCATATGCCCGTCCAAATACCGGACGTCCTGTTTCAC
>JAOUMG010000005.1 GCA_029881635.1 Paracoccaceae bacterium
TGCGCATCCAAAGATCGTGGCCAACGCCTATTCGACAGACCATGACGTGGCAGAAATGCTGGCAGCGGTTAAGTTCCTGCGCAAGATCGCCGCTCAGGACCCCATTCGCGGTCTGATTGCCGAAGAACTTCGCCCCGGTCCCGAGGTACAGAGCGATGAGGATCTGATCGCCGATTTCCGCGCCCGATCTGGTACCGTCTATCATCCCTCATGTACGGCGCGGATGGGCACTGACGCTACTCAATCAGTCGTTGGCCCGGACCTGAAGGTGCATGGAGTCGATGGTTTGCGGGTCTGTGACGCTTCGGTCTTTCCAACGCTGATCGGGGGCAATACCAATGCGCCGAGCATTCTGGTCGGCTGGATCGGGGCGGAACGTATCCTTGCGGATGCGCAGGGCTAGGCGGATTGGTTACAGGAAACGCGCATGGCAATTCTACTTGGCGTCGATACCGGCGGAACCTACACGGATGCTGTTGTTCTGGACGACGAAAGCGACCGTGTGATCGCATCGGCAAAGTCGCTCACAACCCGCCCCGATCTGTCTTTGGGTGTTGGCCGCGCGATTGACGCGGCAATCGCCAATGCGGGTGTCACCGCGGGAAATGTCGCGATGGTATCATTGTCGACCACCCTCGCGACCAATGCTTTGGTCGAAGGTCAAGGCGGGCGCGTGGCGCTGATCTTTATCGGTTTCGACAGGGCGGAACTGGCCCGTGCCGGGCTGGAAGAGGCACTGAAGGGTGATCCCGTAATCTGGATGGCCGGGGGCCACAATCACGCCGGGGGTGAAGTTGTGCCGCTGGACCTGGCGTCGCTGGAAACCGAAATCGCAGCGCTTGGCCCAGAGATCACCGGCTTTGCCGTCGCCGCGAGTTTCGCCACCCGAAACCCGTCGCACGAATTGGCTGCCCGCGACGTAATTCGCCGGGTTTCCGGCCGCCCGGTGACCTGTTCGCATGAACTTTCTGCCGCCCTGAACGGCCCGCGCCGTGCGTTGACGGCGGTGCTGAATGCCCGCCTGATTGGCATGATCGACCATCTGGTGACCTCTTGCGAAGCGCATATGACGCATCTGGGCATTCGCGCACCTTTGATGGTGGTGCGCGGCGACGGCGCGCTGGTGTCGGCAGCACTGGCAAGGGAGCATCCGATTGAAACGATCCTGTCCGGCCCAGCGGCGTCGATTGCCGGGGCAAGCTGGCTGACGGGTGAAAAGGATGCGCTTGTCAGCGATATTGGCGGTACGACAACGGATGTCTGCCTGCTGCGCGACGGCAAGCCCGCGATCGATCCGATGGGGGCCCGTGTTGGCAAATACCGCACGATGGTGGAAGCGGTCGCGATGCGGACTACCGGGCTTGGGGGCGATAGTGAGGTTCACTTGATCGAGGGGCTCGACACCAGCCTGCGTCTGGGTCCCCGCAGGCTTGTCCCTGTGTCACTGGCGGCGGCCCAATGGCCAGACCTGATACATGATGCGTTGGACAAGGCTTTGGCAAGCGATGCCCCCGGCGAACATGACGGGCGCTTTGTTTTGCCAATGTGGCAAGAAACGCCACCGGCGGGACTGGACGGGCGCGAAGGGGCTGTGGCGGCACGGCTGATGTTTGGGCCGCTAAAACTGGCCGATGCTGTGCGTACGCGGTTGGAATACCCTGCATTGATGCGTCTGGTATCGCGTGGGCAGGTTATGATCTCGGGGCTGACCCCATCGGATGCCGCCCATGTACTGGGCAGGTTGGATAGCTGGGATGGTGCTGCCGCGTTGAAAGCCGCAACCCTTTTTGCGCGGCGGAGAAATGGCCGCGGTGACCGGATTACTTCGGGCCCGCAGGATCTGGCGAAGACGATAATTGACCAACTTAAATCCCAGACCGTGGATTGCCTGCTGGAAGCGGCCTTTGACGAAGATCACCGGGATTGGTGCGATGAAAGCCCTGAAACTCTGGCGCGCCACCCGCTGATGCGGGCGGGATTGGACGGGCACCATGGTATCGTCCAGATTTCGGCGACATTGGGTGTGCCTGTGATCGGCCTGGGGGCTTCGGCCCCCAGCTATTACGGTGCGGTCGGCGAACGGCTGGGTGTCAGGATGATCCTGCCCGAACATGCGGGTGTGGCCAATGCCATCGGCGCTGTCGTCGGGCAGGTTGCAATGCATGCCGAAGGCAGTGTTACCAGCCCGGGACCGGGGCGATTTGTCGTGCACCTGCCATCGGAGCCAAGGCATTTTACGGACAGGGAAGCCGCGATTTCCACCTTGCAGACAGCGTTGTCGGAAGAAGCCTCGGACAAGGCACGGCAGGTCGGGGTGGAGGAAATCAGGCTGACATCAGAACAAAAGCTGTCCGAGGTCGAAATCGAAGGCCAGCCAATGTTTATCGAGGCGCGGTTGAGGGTAACGGCACATGGACGACCACGGATTGCCAGGGACTGAGTCTGCGATCCTAGTGTGTTTCGTGTTTAACTTGTATCGGTACTCGCTGCCTCTTAATCAGCAAGCTGCTAATTTCGAATGCGAATTCTGATGATATATGTCTTAAGGTGAACTCAAAACGCTTTAGGTCGCTGCGGTCAAACCGCGGGCGATGTCAAAGAAAGCCTGCACCAGTTTACCACCCTTGCGGTCGCGCAGGCAGATTAGCGCCTCATCCATTGTCATGTTTTCTGCGCCTTCGATTTCGATGCGAACCAGACGCGCATCCTGGCCGAACTCAGCAGCAGAAACGAAGCCAACGCCCGCACCGGATGCTACGATTTCACGTACGGCCTCGCGCCCCTCGGCTTCGATCACGGGCTGCAAATTGTAACCGGCGGCGGCGGCGGCCTCTTCAAGTTTGCTGCGCGTTCTCGAACCTGTCTCACGCAGAACCAGCGGCAATTCCGCGAGGTCTGCAAATGTAAAGGATCGTCGCTGGGCCAGAGGATGGTTGCTGGCCACGAAGGCGGAGATTGGGGTTGAATTCAGCTGAACGGATTCAAAATCACGGCTGACAGGCATGTCACCCAATACCCCTATATCAGCTTCGTAGCTGTAAAGGCTGTTGATCACCTCATCTGTATTGCCGCTGTGAACCGATATCCGGACACCGGGGTAAGCGTCGCGAAATCGTGCTAGAATGTGCAGCAAATGATGCGCCGAATCCGCCACGATACGCAGGGTGCCCGATCTTAGCGCCCGGCTCTCTGACAAAAGCTCCAGCGCCTGTTCTTCATTGTCAAAAAGGCGCCGGGTGATTTCCAGCAGTTTTTCACCCGAAGGTGTCATGACCACCTGTTTCTTGTGCCGGTTGAACAGCAAGACATCGTATTCTTCCTCCAGCTTGCGCACCTGATCGGAAATTGCAGGCTGGGTCAGGAAAAGGTGTTCTGCAGCCCGGGAAAACCCGCCGCAGATTGCGACATAGTGGAAAGCGCGGAGTTGGACATAGCGCATGGGCTGGCCTCGATCCTGAAAGAAAGCCAGAGATATATGTGTAATACTTATAGATCAATCTAAAATAACGATTTTACATATAGATTGTAGCATGAAAAAAGCACTCGTAAACCCTTGCCCCACCTGAAGGAGCATTCATGTCATCGTCTCCCTCTACTTCCAATGAACCACTCGCTGCACCGCATCTTGGCGAGCCTTATTTGCTGACACCCGGACCGCTGACCACAGCCTATGAGGTCAAGCAGGCCATGCTGCGTGACTGGGGTTCTTGGGATGCGGATTTTCGGGCGATGACGAAATCACTATGCGAACAGCTGGTCGCACTCGCCGGTGATACCAAGGGTGAATTTGTCTGTGTTCCCATGCAAGGATCCGGTTCTTACTGTGTAGAAGCGTTGCTGGGCACTTTTATCCCGAGGGATGGCAAGGTGCTGGTATTGGCCAATGGCGCCTATGGGCTGCGGGCGGCGGAAACCATGCGTTATCTGGGCCGCGCCTTCACGCTGATCGATAAAGGCGACTACATGCCGCCGCGCGGCGACGAAGTCGGGGCGGCGCTGGATGCCGATCCGGATATCACCCATGTGATTGCCATTCACTGTGAAACTTCATCGGGCATCTTGAACCCTGTCGCCGAAATCTCAGAGGCCGTTTATGCCCGCGGGCGCAAGCTCTTGGTGGATTCGATGAGCGCCTTTGGCGCGATAGATCTGGATGTTAATCGCATCCGTTATGAGGCGATGGTGTCTTCGGCGAACAAATGCATCGAAGGTGTGCCCGGGTTTGGTTTTGTCATCGCCCGGAAGTCCGAGCTGGAAAAAACCAAAGGCAACAGCCATTCGCTGTCACTGGATGTCCATGCACAGTGGGCGGCTATGGTAAAGACCGGCCAGTGGCGTTACACGCCGCCGACCCATGTGGTTGCAGCGTTCCTTGAAGCGCTGCGCATACACGCGGACGAAGGTGGTGTTGCCGCGCGGGGTGCGCGATATACACGCAACCGCGATGTGATGGTCGCCGGAATGCGTGAGCTAGGATTTGAAACCCTATTGAAGGACCGCTGGTTGTCACCAATCATTGTCACGTTCTTCTGCCCCGCGCATGAGAAGTTCGACTTTGACAAGTTTTATGATGCGATGAAGGCCAAGGGGTTCATCATTTACCCCGGCAAGCTGACAGTGGTCGACAGTTTCCGCGTCGGGTGCATCGGGCGGATGGATGAACATGTCATGCGTCGTGTGGTCGAAGCCGCCCGCGAAGCTTTGGCCGAGATGGGCGTCGATAGCGCTGCCCCGCCCGCCGAAGCCATTGCTGAACGCGCCAAACTGGCCGCTTAGATCGCCAAAGATACCGCCGCAACCAGGTTGCGGCCCTGATATACCCTACGGAAGGACTGATAATGACTGATACGACCCGCGCCGCCGTGATGGCCAATGACCGTGCCTATCCCTGGCCCAAGGTGCCCGCGATCGCGATTTGCCTTGATGGCTGCGAGCCTGCCTATCTGGAAGAGGCGATCAAGGATGGGTTGATGCCGACACTGGCGCGGATGCGGGCAACGGGAACGGACCGGCTGGCACATTCGGTCATTCCGTCCTTCACCAATCCCAACAACCTATCGATCGCCACAGGTCGCCCACCCGCGGTCCACGGGATTTGCGGCAACTATCTTTACGAACCGGAAACGGGCGAAGAAGTCATGATGAATGACGTGCGCTTCTTGCGCGCGCCCACGGTGTTTTCACAGTTTTACAACGCAGGCGCCCGCGTCGCCGTTGTAACAGCCAAGGACAAGCTGCGCGCGCTTCTTGGAGCGGGGCTGAAATTTGACGATGATCGTGCCAAATGCTTTTCGGCAGAAAAATCAGATAGTTCCACCAAGGCTGAACACGGGCAGGAAGCGGCAAGCAAATGGCTGGGCATGGCGCAGCCAGAGGTATATTCCGCCGAACTGTCGGAATTTGTCTTTGCCGCCGGGGTCAAGCTTTTGCGTGAATGGAAACCGGATGTGATGTATCTGACCACAACGGATTACGTTCAGCATAAATATGCGCCCGAACAGCCGGAAGCCAAATTGTTTTACAAGATGTTCGACAAGTATCTGGGTGAACTGGATGCGCTGGGGGCGGCAATTGTCGTTACCGCGGACCACGGTATGAAGCCCAAACATGATGCGAATGGCGATCCGGCGGTGATCTATGTGCAGGACCTGCTCGACGAATGGCTGGGCGAGGCCAAGGCACGGGTGATCCTGCCCATCACCGATCCCTATGTTGTCCACCATGGTGCCCTTGGTGGCTTTGGCACTGCCTATTTGCCCGAAGATGCCAATCAGGCCGATATCATTGCCCGTCTGGCCGCCCGACCTGAAATCCTTGAGGTCATGGACAAGGCCGAAGCGGTCCGCCGTTTCGAGCTTCCCGGCGACCGGATCGGCGATATCGTGATGATCTCGACCGAGAATATGACCATCGGCACCTCGGCCCACCGTCACGATCTAGCGGCGCTGAATGAACCTCTGCGCAGCCATGGAGGATTGACCGAGCAGGAAGTGCCCTTCATCGTGAACAGGGTGATCGAGTTGCCAAACCAGCCGACACTGCGCAATTTCGACGCGTTCTTCTATGCCACAACAGCGGCCGCGCTCTGATCTGAAAGGTAGTTCCATGAAAGACAGCATCGAAATTCGCCATGAAGGTATGCGGATCGGCGGCGAGACGGTCTTTACCGACAAGGTGATCGAGGTTCGCTATCCCTATACTGATGAAGTGGTGGGCACCGTTCCGGCGGGTACTGCCGAACATGCCGCCCGTGCTTTTGAGATTGCAGCAAATTATCAATCCAAGCTGACCCGCTATGAACGCAGTCAGATATTGAAGTGCGCGGGCGAAATCATCGGCGAGCGGCGGGATTATCTGGCCAAATGGCTCGTTCTGGAGCTGGGCATCTGCTACCAGCACGCGGTTTACGAGACCAAGCGCGCGCAGGATGTCTATACCTTCGCCGCCGCCCAGGCGCTGCAGGATGACGGGCAGATCTTTTCCTGCGACCTGACCCATAACGGCAAGGACCGCAAGATCTATACCAAGCGCGAACCGGTGCGGGCGATTTCGGCAATCACGCCCTTCAACCATCCGCTGAACATGGTCAGCCACAAGATTGCCCCGTCAATTGCCACCAACAACTGCATGGTCTGCAAACCGACCGAACTGACGCCGCTCACGGCACTGACGCTGGCCGATATTCTCTATGAGGCCGGGTTGCCGCCGGAGATGTTTCAGGTCGTCACTGGTCTGCCGCAGGACATCGGTGATGAAATGATCACCAATGAAAACATCGACATCATCACTTTCACCGGCGGTGTGCCAGTGGGCAAGATGATCGCCGCCAAAGCCGTTTACAAACGGCAGGCGCTGGAGCTTGGCGGGAATGATCCCCTGATCATCCTGAACGATCTTGACGATGACGATCTGGACAAAGCAGCGACCATTGCGGTCGCGGGGGCGACGGGCAATTCAGGGCAACGCTGTACGGCGGTCAAACGCATCCTCGTGCAGGAAAGCGTTGCCGACCGTTTCGTGCCCATGGTGCTGGCGAAAGCGCAAAAGATCAAATTCGGCGACCCGATGGACCCGGCGACCGAGCTTGGCTGCGTGATCCATTCCAAGGCTGCGGAGCTGTTTGAAAAGCGGGTCTACATGGCTGTCGAACAGGGCGCAAAGGTGCTCTACGATCCAGGCCGCAAAGGCGCGCTGTTGCCGCCCATCGTCGTTGATCATGTGCCCCATGATTCCGAACTGGTGATGGAAGAAACCTTTGGGCCCATCGTGCCGATCGTGCGGGTGCCTGACAATGATGCTGAAGTGATGAAGATTTCGAATTCGACAGATTTCGGATTGTCCTCCGGCGTCTGCACCAACGATTTCCGCCGGATGCAGGCCTATATCGAGGGGCTGAATGTCGGCACGGTGAATATCTGGGAACAGCCCGGTTACCGGATCGAGACCTCACCTTTCGGTGGCATCAAGGACAGCGGCAATGGTGTCAAGGAAGGTGTCAGCGAAGCGATGAAATTCTTTACCAACGTGAAGACCTATTCGCTGCCCTGGCCCCGTTGAGGGGGCAGGAGCCTCCGGCGGGGGTATTTCGGGACAGAAAGTGAGGCGGGCGTGATCACGCATACCGAGGGTGAATCCAATACCTCTGAGGCCCGCCAGGCCTGGGCTGCGCGGCATCCTGACGGGGCGACACGGGACCTTCTGGCGCGGGATTCGAATGCGTTTATGCATCAGTCGCTGTCGTCGCCCTGCGTGTCCACCATCGCCAAGGCCGAAGGCATCTGGATCGAAGATACTGCCGGGCGGCGGTATATGGATTTCCATGGAAATTCGGTCCACCACATCGGCTATGGTCATCCCCGTTTGGTCGCCGCGATCAAGGCGCAGCTTGACGCGCTGAGTTTTGCCCCGCGCCGGTTTACCAACGAGGTGTCGGTGGAGCTGGCCGAAGCACTGGCCGAGATTGCGCCGGGCGACCTTGGCAAGGTTCTCTTTACGACCGGGGGGTCCGATGCGAATGAAGTTGCGCTGAAGATCGCCCGCGCCGCTACAGGCCGGTTCAAGACCCTGAGTTTCTGGGATGCGTTTCATGGTGCCGGGTTTGGGGCCGCGAGCGTTGGCGGTGAGGCCACCTTCCGCAGTCATATCGCCGGGCCCTTGTTGCCGGGCGCGGAACATGTTGCACCTTTCAACTGCTATCACTGCGCTTATGGTCACCCCGGGCCGGAGGCCTGCGGGCTCGCTTGTGCGAAGATGGTCGACTATGTGCTGGACCGGGAAGGCGATGTCGCAGCCGTAATCGCCGAACCGATGCGGGCGGTGCCGGTTGTCCCGCCCCCCGGCTTCTGGAAAGCGGTGCAGGCGGCCTGCAAACGCAGGGGCACACTGCTTATCATGGACGAAATCCCGACCGGGCTTGGCAAGACCGGCAGGATGTTCGCGTTTGAGCATGATGAGGTGATCCCGGATATCGTCACCATGGGCAAGGCGCTGGGCGGGGGCATCCTGCCCATTGCGGCGGTGGTGGCGCGGCCACATCTCGATGTCTGCGGCGATTTTGCCATCGGCCACTATACCCACGAAAAGAACCCTGTCACCGCCCGGGCGGCGCTGACCACCATCGCCATCATTCGCGAAGAAGGTCTTGTCGAGCGGTCCGCCGAACTCGGGGCCTATGCGCTTGACCGCTTGGCGCCGCTATTGACGAAAAGCGCCTTTGTCGGCGACATCCGGGGCCGTGGCCTGATGTTCGGCGTCGAGATCGTCGAGGACAAGGCGGGCCGTATCCAGGCCCCCGACAGGGCGGAACGGATCTACTACCGCTGTCTGGAGGCCGGGCTCAGTTTCAAGATTAGTGCAGGTTCGGTGCTGACCCTTTCGCCGCCCCTGACGATTGAAAAGGACGACCTCGACCGCGCCCTTGGCATCGTCGAAGCCGCCATTCTGGCCGAGGCCGGCTGACGGTTTCAGCCGTGGCGGCTCTTGTGGCCGATATTGTAGTAATTGCCGGTGCGGGTCTGGAGGTACGGGGTCAGCGGGATCTCCTCCTGCTTCAGGAAGCCCTGGCTCGGCAGCTTGCCTTCCCGCACCATCTCGATCACTGCGACGACCGAGGCCGAGGTGGTCCAGGCAATCGCCGTCCGCCGCTTGCCGCCGATCTCAAGCGGATAGTAGGCGCGCACGAACTCCTTACGCTTCAGCTGGCCGTCGACCCAGCCCTCGGCGGCGACATGGACATAGACCACATCCTCATCCACAGGGGGCTTCGCATGGGTCAGGATCTTGCCCGCCGCCTCGCGGTTCTCACGCATCAGCAGTTCGTGGAAGAAGAAATTCATTAGCTCCACATGGCCGGGATAGCGCATGGTCTTGTAATCGAGGTTCTCGATCTTGTCGGCATAGGTCTCGCACATCGTGCCAAGCCCGCCCGAGGTGGTGAAGGCCTCCAGCTTCACGCCGTCGATATAGATCGTCTCCAGCCATTCCATCGCCGACACATTCTTGTGCACGCCCTCCTCGATCACCTCGCAATCGTTGAGATATTCGTTAACGACGCCCTCGGGCGACCAGTTGAAGGCGTAGCCGAGAAGCCCGGTCGGGTTCTGCGGCAGCGCGCCGACACGCAGGCGGATGGAGCGGACCTTGTCGAACATATCCGCAAGATGCGCGCCGACGATGCCGACGAAGCCGGGCGCAAGGCCGCATTGCGGGGCCATGATGCCCTTGGAGGTCTCGGCAAGGCCGCGGATATGCTGGGTTGTCGGCACATCCTCGGTCAGGTCGAAATAATGGAGGCCGAGGCCATGCGCGACGGTGGAGACGCCGATATTGAGGTGATAGGGCAGGCAGGAAAGAACCGCCTCCTGATCCTTCAGGATCGCGGTCAGTGCGTCCTTGTTGGTCAGGTCGGCAGCTTGGGTCGGGAAGGGGCAGCCCGAAACCTCACGCGCATCGACGCCGGTGACGGCAAATCCTGCCTCGGCCAAGAGTTCTGCGGCCAGATGGCCGACCTTTCCGAGGCCGAGAACGGCAACCTTGTTGAACGACATGACGCGCTTCCTTTTCTTGTCCGAACCCTCCGGCCTGCCGCCGGTTCACCGCCACAATCGCCCGCGCGGCTGGCGATTTCTTCGGGTATTCCGGCGGTTTTGGCGGGGGAATGCAGAAAAGTGACGGGGGTGTCGGTCATTCTGTTGGGATGCGCCCAAAGTCGATTTATCACGTAATTTCTCAGCGCCTTGCACGTCCACTTCGAGACTCTAGCGGACACTACAAATATCGACCGACAGCTGGTTATTTGCCGACGAAGTGGCCCTCGGCGAGCAACACGATAACCCCCATGCCCCAGGTAGTGAGTATTGGGAGGGAGTATTGCGCGGGTTTCGCGAAACCGAGGATATCAAACCCGCGCACAACTCGTGCATGCCTGCTCGGCGCACAATCGAGTGTCAATGGCACCGATAGGTGGTCCGCACCAAGTGGACGATGACCCTCAATCTGAAAACCGTTTGACGAGAACATCCGTGTATGCACCACACCGAAATCCAACAGTCGTGCGCCCGCGAGGGATTTGACGTTAGGTGGGGCGTCGCTACACCAATTCATTAGCCCGGCCAGAAACATTCGCCTGTCGCGTGCGCCCGAAGTCATGTTGATCTGCAACACCCGCCCTGCTGCAAAATACCCGTTGCTGAGCGCAATTGGCCAATACTGGCCGGGCTCAAGATAGCTCGTCGACTTTGGACAAAACGGATATTCTCTCATCTTCATCATGGAAATAATACACGTTCGACGAACATCTTGGTCAAGTCTCGCATTGTTCTTTGGTGACTAGAGTCATAACGCGGTCCCGGATCAAGTCCGAGACCGCTTTATGACTCCTCAGAAGTCGAACTTCACGCCCTGCGCCAGCGGCAGCTGGGCCGAATAGTTGATCGTGTTGGTCTGCCGCCGCATGTAGCCCTTCCAGGCGTCCGAGCCGCTTTCGCGTCCGCCGCCCGTCTCCTTCTCGCCACCGAAAGCCCCGCCGATCTCGGCGCCCGAGGGGCCGATATTGACGTTGGCGATGCCGCAGTCGGAGCCTGCGGCCGACAGGAACGCCTCGGCCTCGCGCATGTTCAGCGTGAAGATGCAGGACGACAGGCCCTGCGGCACGTCGTTCTGAATGGCGATAGCTTCCTCCAGCGTCTCGTAGCCCAGAACGTAGAGGATCGGCGCGAAGGTTTCGGTGCGCACGGTGTCAGTCTGTTTCGGCATCTCGGCAATCGCGGGTTCGACATAGGCGCCGCCCTGCGGTACGCCCGAGGTCACGGTCTTGCCGCCATGGACGGTGCCGCCCTCGGCCTTGGCCTTTTCCAAGGCCGCCTGCATCCGGTCGCGCGAGGCGTGGTCGATCAGCGGGCCGACAAGCGTCATCCCCTGACGCGGGTCACCGATGGGCAGTGAGGCGTAGGCCTTGGTCAGCTTCGCCACCAGATCGTCCTTGATCGAGTTATGCGCGATCAGTCGCCGCAAGGTCGTACAGCGTTGCCCGGCTGTGCCGACTGCCGAGAACACGATCCCACGCACCGCCATATCGATATCGGCCGAAGGCGCCACGATCATCGCATTGTTGCCTCCAAGCTCAAGGATCGGCCGCCCCCAGCGCCCAGAGACCTTCGGGCCGACGATCCCGCCCATCCGGGTCGAGCCGGTGGCCGAGACGATGGGCACGTCCTTGGAATTCACCAGCGCCTCGCCGATGGCCGGGCCACCGATGACCAGTTGCACCAGCCCCTCGTGTGCGTCGCCGAAACGGGCCAGCGCGCGTTCCATGATCTTCATCGAGGCCATGGCGGTCAGCGGTGTCTTTTCCGACGGTTTCCAGATCACCGGGTCGCCGCAGACCAAAGCGAGCGCCGTGTTCCACGACCAGACCGCGACGGGGAAGTTGAAGGCGGTGATGACGGCGCAGGGGCCGAGCGGGTGCCAGGTCTCCATCATCCGGTGGCCGGGGCGTTCGGAGGCGATGGTCAGGCCGTAAATCTGGCGCGAAAGGCCAACCGCGAAATCGCAGATGTCGATCATCTCCTGCACTTCGCCCAAGCCTTCGGAGGTGATCTTGCCCGCCTCAAGCGTCACGACGGCGCCAAGTTCGTCCTTCGCTGCGCGCAGTTCCTCGCCCAGCAGACGCACGAGTTCGCCCCGGCGCGGGGCGGGCACGGTGCGCCAGACTTTGAAGGCTTCCTGCGACTTCGCGATGATCTTCGCCATGTCGCCCGGGTCGGTCTCACGCACCTTCGCGACCTCCGCCCCATCAATCGGCGAATGCACGGCCAGCGTGCCTCCGGTCACTTCCGCTTTGGTCAGGCCCGCGGCCTTGAGAATGTCGTCGTGGCTCATCTTAGTCTCCCTTGGTGACGATGCCGCGCTGGTCTTCCATTCCCATGGAGATCAGCAGAGGCTCCGCTTGTTGCCGTGTCTGAAAATCGGTTTTCGATCCCATGCTACGCCAATCGGCGAGGATCAGCGACTGCGCCACCGCCCCGCCGAGCGTGGTGCCCGGCCCGGTGACGATGAAAAGATCCGGCGCGAATTCCCGCGCCGCGATCGTTACCGCATGGGTGAAGTCATAGGTCTCGGTCACCTGATGGCCGAGGGTGTAGTCCCAAAGCGCGTGCGTGTCTGTCGCGCCGGGCCACCAGATCGCCCCGCGCCCGTCGATCATCGGCAGCCTTGGCTGACCGAAGAGCGAGGGCGCAAGCCGAGACCGGCCGCGTTCGGCGACCGGGGCCTGAAGCTGCGAATGGAAGGCCGCGTGATTGGCGAGCCGCATCGGGAACCGCCCCTGAACCGGCGGCACTGCGGTTTCGAAGGCCTTGAGCCCCGCCTCGTTCCCCGCCAGCACCAGCATGCCGCCGAGATCGATGGAAAGCGTCAGGACATGATCCGCGCGGGTGGCGATCCCGGCCACCAGCGCTATCAGTTCCGCCTTACGCTCCGGATCGGGCCGCCAGTCTTCGCCGACAAACGGGTAGATCAGCTGGCCGCCGATCAGCGCCTCCTGCATCAGCCTGCCCATCGTGTTCACGACCTCGAACCCGGCGTCCGCCGTCAGTGCGCCGCCGCAGGCGAGCGCCGAATACCAGCCCATCGAATTGCCGGTGACTGCGACCACCTCGACCCCGTCAATGGCGGGAAAATCGCCAAGCGTCGCGGCATAGATCAGCGCCGAGGCATTGTCGCCGCGGGTGTGTTTTGCCACCGAATAGCTGGCCGAACCGTCGAGCGCCGAGAGTGTCTCCTGCCCGAGTGCCTCACGCGCGATGTCGAATGACCCCAATAGCGCGCGGTCGGCGAAATGGCGCCCGAGGTAACCAAGCTCAGTCTTGGTATAGGTGCCCCGGCCGGGGCAGATGACGACGGCGGTTTTCATTTCGCTCCCCCGATCAGCGCCATCGCCGCATCATAGATGCTTTCTGCCGAAGGCATCGTCGCAGCATAGGCGGGGCCGGTGGCGATGAAACTGTCCTCGGCGGTCAGCCGTGCCTTCGGTACGTCGTTGCGCTCGGCGAAGAGCGCCATCAGCGCCTCGGCCACGCCGCCGGAGCGCCGTGTCTCATCCACAATAAGGATGCGCTTCGCACCCCTTACGGCGTCCACCAGCGCATCGGCGGGCAGCGGCGACAGCCAGCGCATGTCGATCACCCTTGCGTTCACGCCCTTCTCGGCCAAGCGCTTCCCGGCCTGACGCGACAGGTAGTAGCCGTTGCCATAGGTGACAATTGCAAGGTCCGTACCATCGCCGTGTATCCCCACCTCGCCCAGCCCGATCACCTCGGACCGCTCCGGGTAGCGGCACATCCAGCCGCCGTCCTTGTCGCCATGCAGGTCGCGCATCGGGTAAAGCGCGATGGGTTCGAGGAAGACGACGACCCTCTGCTCCTCCCGCGCCAGCCGCACGCATTCGCGCATCATCCGCGCGGCATCCGCCCCGTTCGAGGGACAGGCGAGGATCACGCCCGGAATGTCGCGGATCACGGCGACGGAGTTGTCGTTGTGGAAATGCCCGCCGAAGCCTTTCTGGTAACCGAGCCCCGCTATCCGCAGCACCATCGGATTGGTGTATTGCCCGTTCGAGAAGAAGGGCAGCGTCGCCGCCTCGCCCCTTATCTGGTCCTCGGCATTGTGCAGATAGGCGAGGAACTGGATCTCGGGCATCGGCACGAACCCGTTCTGCGCCATGCCGATGGCAAGGCCGAGGATGGATTGCTCATCCAGCAGCGTGTCGATCATCCGGTCGGGCCCGAAGCGGGCTGTCAGCTTCTGGGTCACGCCATAGACGCCGCCCTTGCGGCCGACATCCTCGCCCATCATGACGATCTCGGGATGCTCCAGCATCAGGTCGGTCAAGGCCCAGTTGATCAGTCGCGACATGATCTGCGGCTCGTCTATCGCCTTCATGTCACCGCCGAACGCCGCCGCCCGCGCCTCGGCCGACGGCCCGTTCGTGGGGCGGCATTCCCGTTTCGGCGGGATCAGGCTCGCCATGACGTCTCCCGGTGTCTTCAGCCGGGGGCGTTTCACGGCCTCACCGGCGATCCGCGCCACCCGGGCGTTCGTCTGTTCATAGATCGCAAGCGCACTGGCGGGTGCGAGCGCCCCGGCCTCACTCATCAGCCGCACGGTATGAAGAAGCGGATCGTTCGCCTCCTCGGCCTCCACCTCGTCGCGCGAAAGGTACGTGGTCGGCACATCCGCCCCGGCATGACCGTAGAGCCGGATCGTGCCGATATGGAGGAAGGCGGGCTTCTTGCGGGTGCGGACGTAATGCGCCGCCTCCTCAGCCACGCGGAAGGTCTCGTAGATGTCGAGCCCGTTGCAGTGGAAGTATTTCAGCCCCGGCCGGTCCCGGAAGGTGGCGGCGATCCAGCCCTTCGGTGTCTTCGTGGAAATCCCGATGCCGTTGTCTTCGCAGACGAAAAGCAGCGGCAGCGGGATCGATTGGTAAGAGGTCCAGCCGGCGGTGTTGAACGCGCCCTGCGCAGTCGAATGGTTGGCCGAAGCATCGCCGAAGGAGCAATAGACGATGGCGTCGTCCGGCAATGCCTTGTGCTCGAGCGCATGCCGCCGCGCGGCGCCAATGGCATAAGCAGCCCCCACCGCCTTCGGCAGATGCGAGGCGATGGTGGAGGTCTGTGGTGGAATGTTCAGGGCCTTCGAGCCCAGAACCTTGTGCCGCCCGCCCGAGATCGGGTCTTCGGAAGACGCCGCGAAGCTCAAAAGCATGTCCCAGGCAATCGACTGGCCGGGAACCTGCAGTGACCGGGCGATTTGAAACGCTGCATCGCGGTAATGCAAAAACGCCATATCTGTGGGCCGAAGAGCCGACGCCACAGCCGCCATTCCTTCATGCCCGGATGATCCGATGGTGTAAAAGCCCTGTCCCGCTTTCTGCATTGTGCGCGACGTACGGTCCAGTGCCCTGCTAAGGCAGGCCGCCCGATAGATGGCCACCGCCTCGTCGGGCTTAAGCGGTCCTGACGGCGCGGCCCCCACCGGCAGATCGCCCATGGCGACCCGGCGCAGAAAATTCTCATGAACGATATCGGCGCGGTCCATGTTGTCTTTCCAAAACTCTCTTCTTCTTTTTCCAAATATTCCCGCCGGAGGCTTCAGGTGGTCGGGCCGGGTGCCTCCGGCAAAGAATACCGAACCAGCACAAAATCAGAAAAAGGCCTGCAGACCGGTAATTGCCCGTCCAAGGATCAGCGCGTGGACGTCATGGGTGCCTTCATAGGTATTCACCGTTTCCAGATTGGCGGAATGCCGCATGATCTGAAAATCTTC
>JAOUMG010000297.1 GCA_029881635.1 Paracoccaceae bacterium
TTACTTTCGCGCCGGTTCTTTTCCGACTTTTTCGACTGGTCATTGATGCGCTTGTCGAGCTTGTGCATCAGGTATCAACAAACCGGAGGGCAGGCGCCCTCGGACAAATAGCCGCCAGGAAACACTTGGCACATGCGGGAACAGGTCTACATATGAAGAAACGTAAAAATTCAGGTACTGAACCTGACGGCACAGAAAAAAAGCCAACCCGGATTGATGGCGACAAGATTGCGTTTGGCGTTTTCCTGTTGGGTCTTGCCAGCCTGATCTGGGGCTACGGCGTTCTGTCGCATAAGTACGTTTTGTTCCCCTACAATGTCATCCAATCGGCTGTCACCACACTTAAGGATCTGGTCAGCGGCAATACAACATCGTCAGACAATTTTGCATACCGAAACCCGGTCATACCCGCGCCGCCGGTGGCGTCATCGCTGCCCGAGGCGATCAGTCCTGGAATGACGTTGGTTTACGGTGCTGGTGAAAACCAACAGATTTTTGTGCGTGTGCTGAACCAGAACGGCGAAACATTTTTTGAGCGCGCCTTCGATGCTTTTGATTTCTGGGAGAGTTTCGACCACCTGCCCGAGGACATACAACCACAGGCGAGGCCCGGAGGTGAGATTGCCGGACTCGTCTTGATGAACAACGGCGATCTGGTTTTCAACTTCGAACCGGCTGGATTGGTACGAACTAACTACTGTGGTGATGTGATTTGGAAACTAGATATTCCGACACATCATGCTGTGACCTTGGGTGAGAACGGCCATTTCTATGCAGTTGCACAAAAATTCCACGATGAGGCTGATCCGGATTGGCCGTCAATTCTGCCCCGGTTCCAAGAAGATCTTATTGTTGAAATCGGGCAGGACGGAGCGATCTTGAAGGAAACATCAATGTTCGATCTGCTGCGTGACAACGGACTGCTGTCGACTATCTACGAGTCGTCGCGGAAAGCATTTGGTGTAGAGGTGACCGGCGACATAATGCATATGAATGACGTCGAAGTTTTTCCGTCCACGCTGGTGGAGGGTGTCTTCAAACACGGTGATCTGATGGTGTCGCTGCGCAACGCAGGCAAGGTTCTGGTCTTTGATCCGGAAACTCTGAAAGTCCGATATCTCTATACAGGGGTGGTGATACTTCAGCATGATCCGGATTTCATCGACGGAGATCACATATCTATATTCGACAACCACTCGCTGGTTGAATCAACCTTGTTTCGTAACGATCGGCCCGACGATGTATCGAGCAAGGTTGTCATGGTCGATGCCAGAAATGGCAGGTCAGAGGTCTATTTCGAGGGTAATGACAAGGTCCCGTTCTTCACCGACATCATGGGCAAGCACCAGTGGCTGCCAAACGGCAACCTTTTGGTTACGGAATCGAGATGGGGACGCGTGCTTGAACTGACGCCAGATCTCGACATCGCCTGGGAGTTCAACAATGTGATGGAAACCGGCGACAATAAGGGGCGCGTCGGCTTTATATACGAAGCTATGCGTTTGGGGCCCGAATTCGATCAGGCTTTCTTTGAGAATATGAACAAAAACTGTAAAGAAGGTCAGTAGGCTGCGGATTTCGGACCTCTGCATTGCCCAACAGAGGATGGCGCATTCATTTTGACATAGTCCAAAAATCAAGTTGGTTTAAACTATGGAAAAATTTTTGAACAAGAAGATTGCATTGGGAGCTGTCGCAATCTTGGTTTTGGTGCTTGGTCTCGGGGCATTTTTCTTTGGTGTTCTTGTGCGCGAATATAGTGCAGGCAACGGGAAACTTGGACCCTTGGCGCGCTAATCCTACCGGCAGGCGTCAATTCCATCTGAAGCCGTCAATCTTTACAGGCATTGGCGCGACGGAAATATCACCGGAATGGTCACGCTGCATTCCGATCGGTTTCCCAGCCAGAGTGGCTGGACGTTTCATGATGCGCGTCTGGACAGCGGGTTGGACGGGTTTCTTCTTTTCAGTCGCTACGACGGTGATGTAGGCAGCCATGTTTTCGAACTGATTGACCTAAAGGCAGGCGAACAAAAGTACCGTTTCGAGGTGGATGCGACGCGGATACTGGCCAACGCCAATCGCGGGCTGACCAAAGCAGCCGTACGGCACTGGGAAACCAGCCGCTTTCAGGGTGTTCACCCCATCGTGCTCGACAATGGCGACATAATGGTCAAGGGGCATTATACGCCGATGTTCAGTATCAACCCCTGCGGCAATGTCGTTTGGTTGCAGGACAAGTTCATTTTCCACCACACGATCGAACGCGCCCCGGATGGTAACTACTGGTCGCCATCATATGTTGAACCACAACGCGTAGAGGGTTTGCATCCGCGATACGAGGATTCCGGGCTGGTCAAACTTTCCGAGGAAGGGAAAATACTGTTCGACCGTTCGCTGAGCCAGATCTTTCTGGATCACGGCCTAGGCAGTCTGATACTTTCGGGAACCGGTTTTGATCCCGATCCGTTACATCTCAACGACATTCAACCGGTGTTTGAAGACGGTCCATACTGGAAACGGGGCGACGTATTCCTGAGTATTCGTTCGCTCAGCATGATCATGCTCTACCGGCCTTCCACGGACGAGATTATCTGGTGGCGGCAAGGCGATTGGACGGCCCAGCACGACGTCGATATCATCAACGAAACAACCATCGGTGTTTTCGACAACAACGTGTTCAATTATGGTGACGGCCCGGTTATAAATGGCCACAGCAGGGTGCTTTACTATGACATTGCCACCGATCAGGTGTCGTCTCCCTTCGATGAAATTCTGGCTGAAAACGAATTCAAGAATGAGGCGGCAGGGCTCTTTACCCTATTGCCCGAAGGCCATCTTTACGTGTCCGAATCCGGACGAACGCTGATATTCACACCGGATGGAAAGATTGCGGTTGAACATTTCAACCGGGCTAAGAATGGCAAAATTTTCCACCTCGGCTGGAGCCGTTACATGGACCGCGCGGCGGGCGACAGGTTCCTGGAACAGATCAAAACAGCCAGTTGCGCGGCGAACTGACCAAGAAAGCAAAGACCTGGCCGACTGAAACAGCGGGCCAGGTCAAGAAAGATCATGAGGGTAAAAACGAACCGTCTTGCCCTTAGGCCGCGCTCGCCCGTTTCTTGCCGGCTTTCTCGAACCCGCGACCGGTCAACGAGGCTTCGAAATCGGTAGAAACTTCGTCACGGTCATGCGTGTCGAAATACCAGCGAATGGTCTTGTCGAGGCCGTCCGAGAAAGAGACCTTCGGTTCCCATCCAAGCAACTCCTTGGCCAAAGCATTGTCAGCCACCCGGTTATAGGGGCCCGTGGGCTTACTGGTATCGCGCTGGATGGTGGCGTTTAGGCCGGTGCGTTCAAGGATCATCTGGGCACATTGCAGGACCGATGTCCGCTCCATCGTCCCGAGGTTGACCGCTGTGCCATCATCAATGTTTTCGGCCGCACGGATCGTGCCTTCAACGATGTCGCTGACATAGGTCCAGTTGCGGATCTGCTCGCCCGTTCCCCAGACAATGTAGGGGTCCTGCTTAAGAAAGGCCCGCCCGATCATCGCCACGACGGCATGGTTTGTGGGGCAACGTTCGCCATAGGCTGTGAAGTAACGCACCGACGCACATTTCATCCCGTGCTCTTCGTGATAAGCCCTCAGCGACAGTTCGGCCATAAGCTTTGCCCAGCCGTAAAGATCATCAGCCTCATATGGCGGCTTTACGAGGTCTTCGGTCAGATAGATCATTTCGCTGGGATCTGCCTGCATGCTGGTCGGATAGACACAGCCCGAAGAGGCAAATGTGAACTGTTCAACACCGGCACGGTGGGCTTCGCGGATCATGATGCTATCAAGCGCGAGGTTGGTGGAGCAGGCTGCCTGATGGGTGCTGATATACCCACGGCCACCATGGGTTGCTGCCAGATGAAACACGACGTCCATGCCTTCGACTGCCTTGGCGGCGGCATGTGGGTCCAAAAGATCGACCTCTTCGAATTCAACCTTTCCAGTCTTCATCACGTCATCAAGGTTTTCCCGAATGCCGCTTGAAAGATCATCTGCGGCACGTACCCTTGCGCCCCGCTTCACAAGCCCTTCGACCAAATGTGAACCGATAAATGAGCAGCCACCTGTGACGAGTACGTTTTTCGAAGACCAGTCCATCATAAAAACTCCAGCTAGTTTAAAATTCTTCGCCAACTGGTGTTGGCGCATTTGCGGCTTCGAAATCTCGCTACCATTCCGGCCGCGCGCTGAGCCGCTTCTC
>JAOUMG010000298.1 GCA_029881635.1 Paracoccaceae bacterium
TGCGGTCAGGTGAGGCGCGCAGGCTTGCGTCGCATACACAGGTACTGCAGGAGGTTTATGGCTCCGTCGCCAAGCTGGTTCGCAAGGACCGGGAGCAGCTGATCCACGGGCCGGTCGAACTCCTGACGGCAATCCTGCAAGAGGGCGAAAAGGGTCTTAGCCTGCAACGCTACAAGGGTCTGGGCGAAATGAATCCGGAACAGCTGTGGGAAACCACACTCGACCCATCCGCACGGACGCTGCTGCAGGTGAAGGTGGAGGATGTGGCAGAGGCCGATGACATCTTTACCAAACTGATGGGCGATGTCGTCGAACCGCGCCGCGATTTCATCCAGCAGAACGCGCTGAATGTGGAAAACCTGGATTTCTGAAGGGCCAGTCGGTGAAGGTGGTTGTCGCGCGTAGCATCGTGAATGTGATCGCGATGACGATGGCGTTAATCGCACAGCAAACCAGAATCCAGGTCACGGTTTTGGAGGTCGCGCCTTAACAGTGACCCCACTCACAAGGCCGCAACTTCATACTGCCGGCGATTAGTTCAATTGGGGTTGTTGTGGATCAGTGGCTGAGGCCGTTGAAACCGGCCCCGCCGACCCTGTGGAGATGAAGGAAGCACCGGCTTCGGTCATACCCGCCAGGATGCTTTCTGTAGGGGATGAATTCGTGATCAGCGTTACGTTTGGTGCCCAGTTTGTCACCATTTGTAGGGCGCGTTTGTCGAATTTCGAGGTATCGGCAAGAACCAGCGTTCTTTCACTGCTGGCGACCATGGCGGAATAGACCTGGGCTGCAGACATCAGCGCCTCGCTTGTGCCGCTGGCGTCAATTCCCGACGCGCCCAATACCGCGACTGAGGCGCGGTAGCGCATGATTGCGGCCACGGTTTCAGGCCCCTGAACCATACCTTCCTTGCCTTCGACTATTCCGGGCAGTGACATCACCTGCAGCAACGGATTGGATGAGAGTTCGGTCGCGATGCTGAACGAGGTCGTGAGGATCAAAAACCGGCGCGTGGTGCTGCGCAGGGCCCGTGCGAAATGTAACGTCGTTGCCCCGCCCCCGATGAAAACACTGTTGGCATCCCCCAATGCCGCAACCGCGTCGGTGGCGATGGCCTGGCGTTCCTTTACATGCAGTTTGAGACGTTCTGCGAGAGCGGGTTCAAACATCTGACTGCGGATCGCGCCACCATAGGTTCGGTTGATGCGGCCCGCCCGATCAAGTTCCGCAAGGTCGCGCCGGATGGTTTCGGCAGAAACGCACAGTGTTTCAGACAGTTCCACCACACGCATTGCGGGATTTCCGTCCAAAGCAGCCAGAATATGCTCGTGCCGCAGGTCTTTTTTTGATTTCGCGCGCGCCATCGGTCTCTCCACGCCCGAGTATATGACCAAAGGTCACTAAGTCGAGGGGTATTTATGCCCGACATACAACATTTTTTGTTTGCAAGGCAAAAGTAAATGGGTATCCTATTCCCGTCAGGAGGGAATCACGTGTTCAACTACGGATTTTTCAGTTTCGACTCCAAAGAGGCTCTTCTCGAGAAGGCCGCAGAGTATTGGAACCCCGGCAAAACCAAATTCTGGCAAGATGCCGGTACGCCGATGGTGATTGATCGCCGTGAGGGCTATCTGCTTTACGACATGTCGGGAAAGCGCCTGATCGATCTGCATCTGAACGGTGGCACCTATAATTTCGGACACCGCCACCCAGAGCTGGTCGAGACACTGAAATCAGGGCTTGATTACTTCGACATGGGCAATCACTGGTTCCCGTCCGTGGCGCGGGCAGCATTCGCAGAAAAACTGGTGAAGACCGCGCCGCATATGAAATATGCGATATTTGGGTCTGGGGGTGCCGAGGCGGTTGAAATCGCGCTGAAAACCGCCCGCTACGCGACCCAGCGCCGCAAGATCGTTTCGATCATCAAGGGGTATCACGGCCATTCGGGCCTGTCGGTTGCCACCGGGGATGAACGGTTCAGCAAAATCTTCCTGTCCGATCAGCCTGACGAATTCCTGCAGGTGCCTTTCAATGACGCAGATGCATTGGAAAAAGTACTGCGGCAGGGCGATATCGCGGCCTTTATCATCGAAACCATACCCGCGACCTACGGCTTTCCGATGCCCGCAGACGGGTATCTGCAAAGATGCCAGGAACTTTGCCGCAAATACGGCGCCAAGTTCATTTCCGACGAGGTGCAGACCGGGCTGATGCGCACAGGTGTCATGTGGGGATGGCAGGGCTACGGCCTGAAGCCGGACATGTTCGTCACCGGCAAGGGTTTGGGCGGCGGGATCTATCCGATCAGCGCCTGTATGGTCACCGAGGAATGCGGCGGCTGGCTGCATGAAGACGGGGCAGCCCATATCAGCACCTCGGGTGGGTCGGAACTCGGCTGTCTCGTCGGGCATCACGTTCTTGAAATGCTGGAACGGCCCGAGGTTATTTCCAACACAGCCTTCGTGGCCGAGTATTTCGCCCAATCGATGCAAGAAATGATGGATCGCCACAGCGACATCTTCGTCGGCGTGCGCCAGCGTGGCGTGGTTCTGGGGTTGGAATTCGACCACCCCGAAGGTGCCGTCGCGGTGTCACGTGCGCTTTATGAAAACGGGGTCTGGGCGATTTTCTCGTCGCTCGACAAACGGGTCCTGCAGTTCAAACCCGGTGTCCTTCTGGATGTGGAATTGTGCCAGGAAATCATGGACCGGTTCGATGCGGCAATGCCACGGGCCAGACAATTGCTGAAATCCGCGAGGCGTGCGGCATGACCATTCAATCGCCTCCGGGCCCCTCCCTGCTGCACGTTCCGGACCGCAACCTGTCCTCCGCCAATATGAAGATCGGACGTGCCGGATGGGCCGTCAGATATTACAGTACCTTCAGCCGCGAAGCGGTTCTAAAAATCGCGGAAGCGGTGGCACGTGCAGGCCATGAAAAGGCCGGTTTTTACGCCGATTGGGCTGTTCGGGAAACAGGCTATGGGGTGGCCGAGCACAAGAAGCTGAAGAACGAACTGAGTTCACTGCCGTTGCTGGACTATTACCGCGACCTTGATCTGGTGACGCCGCGTATCGACGAAGAAAAGAAAATCGTTGAATTGCCCAAACCGGCCGGTGTTGTTTTTGCCCTGACTCCGGCGACAAACCCGATTGCCACACTGTACTACAAGACGATGCTTGCCATCCTGAGCCGTAATGCGTTGGTCATCAGCCCGCACCCGGCTGCACGTGAATGCAGCCTGAGCGCTGCCAATCATCTGGCGGCCGCTGCGGAAAAGGCTGGCGCACCGGCCGGATTGATCCAGTGCATCGAGGAACCATCGGTGCCTTTGGTGCAAGAACTGATGCGGTCGGACAAGATCGCCGTTATCATGGCGACCGGCGGCGGCGCTATGGTGCGTGCTGCCTATTCCTCGTCCAATCCGGCGATCGGCGTTGGGCCGGGTAATGCTGTGGCTTATGTCGACCCCAGCGCCAATGTCGATCAGGCGGCGCGTCGGATCATCGACAGCAAGAGCTTCGACAATTCGGTGCTGTGCACGAATGAAAGCGTCGTTCTGACACTGGACAGCTGCAAGGGAAACCTGGAACGCGCCCTGCGCACGGCTGGTGGTCATATCTGCAATGACGCCGATACCGACCGGCTGCGGGACTATCTGTTCACATCCTCGGGCTTCAATACTGCGGCAATCGGCAAAAGTGCCTGCTGGGTTGCGGAAAAAGCGGGTCTGCGGGTCAGCCCGAGCACAAAGGTTCTGATCCCGGTCATAGGTGAACCCGGCCAGGATGACGTTTTGTTCAAGGAAAAGCTTTGCCCGGTTCTACCACTGACCTCGGCTATCGACTTTGAGCAGGCGCTGACATTCTCCAAACAGACACTGAAGCGCGGCGCGGGCCATTCGGCGGCATTCCACGGCGATGACAGTGCGCGGATATTGCGTTTTTCTCAGGAACTGCCGGTCTACCGGGTGGTTGTGAATGCCCCCTGTTCCCAGGGCGCTGCGGGCTTTGCCACCCATTTGCCACCGTCGTTCATGATCGGCACCGGGTTCAAGGGTAGGTCATCGGTGGGTGAAAATGTTGGCCCCCAGCACCTCGTTCATTGGACAAAGATCGCCTATAACAGCGACGCGTCGGTGCCGTTCGGGACGTTTGACCTTTCGTCGGTCACAGCACCGGCCAGACGGCCCCAGCGGTCTGCCGCACCCATGCCGGTACCACAACCGGCCAGCGCGCCTG
>JAOUMG010000299.1 GCA_029881635.1 Paracoccaceae bacterium
CATCCTCAACCAGATAGAGCCAGCGTGCCCAGGGATCGACGACGATCGTGCCCGGCGCCTCATCGCCGTTCCAGGCAACGCTCTGGCGGCGGTTATGGTCGGTCGTATAACCCGGATTTACGTCGGGTATGGCAAACCCGCCATCTTCAACCGCCTCATAACCCGGCAAGGGCGCGGGTGGTGCCTTGGCCACCTGGGGCTTACCGCCACAGGCCGCAAGCAATAACACCAGCCCCAAAAGGGCAGAGGCACGAAACGGGTGAACTACGGCAAGCAGGCTGGACATGGGCAAACGGTTCCTTAGTGAACATGCGAACCCGCATATCAGCATCAACAGCAATCCTTGCGTCAACCCTTGGCAAACGGCTTTGCCAACAAAAGACGGTTGCGGCGCGTGTAAGCCACAAAAACCCCGGCGTCATCACGGCCCTGTTACCTTCCCGATCAGGATTCGGCATCGGCAACGGCAAAAACCCGCCCCATCAAAGCGCAGGAATCGGGTCGCCCCACAACCGTGGCGCGGATGAAAGTGCCGTCAGCCACAATCAACAGGAAACTCGAAAACATGACCCTCAACGACAAAATCATCCTCATCACGGGTGCCAGCAGCGGCATCGGCGCCGCCGCAGCACTTCTTTTCGCCCAACATGGGGCCAAGCTGGTAATCGGTGCGCGACGCAAATCCGAACTGACCACGGTTGCCGACCAGATCGCCCAGTCAAACGGCAATGTGGCGGCGCTCACAGGCGACGTGGCGGACGAGACCTATCACCAGGCCTTGGTCGCGCTGGCTCAGGACCGGTTCGGTGGCCTCGACGGGGCTTTCAACAATGCCGGAACTCTGGGCGAACCAGGACCGCTGCCTGCGATGACAACCGCAAACTGGAACGGGGTCATCGCCACCAACCTCACATCGGCCTTCTTCGCCTCCCGCCACCAGATCCCGGCGATCCTTGCGCGGGGGGGCGGTTCGATGATCTTCACGTCCTCCTTTGTCGGCCATACTGTCGGCATGCCAGGGCTTGGCGCCTATGCCGCTTCCAAGGCTGGCCTTGTCGGTCTTGTCCAGACCCTGGCCGCCGAATACGGGGTTGCGGGTTTGCGGGTTAACGCGTTGCTGCCCGGTGGCACTAAAACCGCCATGGCCGACAGCTTTGGCCGCGATCCCGAAACGGTCGATTTCGTCAAATCCATACACGCGCTCAAGCGTATGGCCGACCCGCTGGAAATCGCCCGTGCCGCGTTATTTCTCGCCTCGGATGCATCGAGTTTTGTCACCGGCACCGCGATGCTCGCCGATGGCGGCACTTCGATCTGCAAAACCTGACGGCACTTGCAGCGGGTAAACTCAAATGGCCGCCCCTTGGTACCGTGGGCGGCCATTGTCAGAAACCGTCTGGCATTTCAGTTACGGTCGCCGTGAAAGGACCGCAGGTATTTCCCGTCCTGGGCAATTATCCGACGACATTGAATTCAGGTCCGTAGGGATATTTGGTGATATCCTCATTTCCATCCTCGGTAATGACCAGAATGTCATGCTCGCGGTATCCCCCGGCACCCGGCTGACCGTCAGCAATGGTCAGCATCGGCTCCATGGAAATGACCATGCCCGGCTCCAGCACCGTGTCGATATCCTCGCGCAGCTCCAGCCCCGCTTCGCGCCCGTAATAGTGGGAAAGAACACCGAAGGAATGGCCATAGCCGAAGGTGCGGTACTGCAAAAGTTGCCGTTCCTCGAAGAACTCGTTGATCTTCGCCGTCACTTCGGCGCAGCTTGCACCCGGCTTCAACAGGCTCATCCCGTACTCATGGGCGGCAACGTTAGCTTCCCATATCTTCAGGGATGCGGCATCGACCTCGCGCACGAACATCGTGCGTTCGAGCGCCGTGTAATAGCCCGAGATCATCGGGAAAGTGTTGAGGCTGAGGATATCGCCCACCTGCAATTCCCGCGACGTCACCGGGTTATGGGCACCGTCAGTGTTGATCCCCGACTGAAACCAGACCCAGCTATCGCGATACTCGGCATCCGGGAAACGCTTGGCAATCTCCAGCTCCATCGCGTCCCGCCCCGCCATGGCGATGTCGATCTCGCGGGCGCCGGCCTTCACCGCATCGCGGATCGCATAGCCACCCACATCGGCGACATTGGCGCCATGCTTGATCAGCGCGATTTCGGCCGCGGATTTGTGCATCCGCTGCTTCATCGTCGCAGGGGCGATATCGACGGTTTTCGCAGGCGCAAGAAACGCCTTCAGCTTGTCGGACTGCAACAGCGTCAGATGATCGCCCTCATAGCCGATCACCCTGCCCGGGCCCGTCACCGACAGGATCGCGCGCCAGTAATTGTCGCGCTGCCAGTCGGTATAGGTGATGTTATCGCCATGGCTGCGCCGCCAGGGTTGCGCCGCATAGATCCCCGCCGAGATCGTCACATCCTGCGTGGCGGTGACGACAAGCGCATAGGGCCGCCCGAACGAGCAATAAAGGAAACCCGAGTAATAGGCGATATTGTGCATCGAGGTGAGCACAACCGCCTCGACCCCTGCCGCATCCATGATGGTGCGCAGACCGCCTAGCCGTGCGTCATATTCAGAGGCGGCAAATGGCAGGGTCTTCTGACCCTGGTGAAAACGGTATTGTTCCGGACGTTCTGTCATTGTTTCAGACCTCACATGATGGGGTCCGGGCTGAGACCGGAACCCCGAAAGGTCCCGGCGTACAGGACTGCGGCGGATTGCTCCGCAAGCATCGGGGCCAAAGGCCCCTGCGGCGACGCCATCGCCACGGGCTCGGGGGTGTTTCTAACGGTACGGAAGCGGGCAAGCTAGTCTGAAAACGACATTGAACGACGCCGCACTTCCCGGACTGAGGGACATTACCCGCAACCAAACTGTCTGAGCTGCATGCCGACGGGCTCGGCTCGGTCCGGGCAGTCACGGATGCGACGGGGCTTGCCACTGAGCGCCCCACCTACCGCCCCTACGGCGAGGAAGTCGCCCAGCTTCAGCCGCTGACCCTGCCCGAGACCAAGGGCTTCATCGGCGAGAGGTACGACGACGCCTCCGGCCTGCAATACCTCAACGCGCGGTACTACGACCCCAGACTCGGCCTCTTCATCCAGCCGGACTGGTGGGAAGTCATGCAGGAGGGCGTCGGAACCAATCGGTACTCTTATAGCTTCAACGATCCCGTGAATGGGAGGGATCCGAGTGGGCACGTCATAGAGACGCCTTGGGACGCATTTAATGTTGCGCTAGGAGTGGTTTCTCTGGGTGGCAATATATCAACAGGAAACTACTGGGGCGCTGCACTAGACGTTGCTGGGGTTGCCTATGATGCCGTTGCGACTTCCGCGCCTTCAGTGCCCGGTGGAGCTTCTTCAGCAATATCCATAGGTCGCATCGCCAAAGCAGCAAATGCAACCTATAATCAAGCAAATAAGTTCAAAAAAACTTTCCAAACATCTGCAATCTCTCAATCCACACGGCGTATTGCAACAAAAGTGCAGAACGATCTTGACCACTTGACTACAAAAGACATTCTCGGCGCGGTCGGAGATATCTTGGGAAATCCGGTTAAGACTGGAGCGAAAACATGGGATCACTTGGATGAAGTATCGAACGCTTTGAATGGGCTTAAGAATCAAGCAAATTCTATCAAGAGTAAGGTGCTGAATAGAAATGATTTGACAGAGGCTCAAAGGAAGGCGGCCGAAGAACTTCTCTCGCAAACATCCGCGCAAATTGACAGGGTTGAAAAGGCGCTAGATACTGCGAAAGAAGTAGCTGAAAAAGCTAAGGACCTACTCAAATGAGACCTGGCAGAGAAATTTATAACCACATTAAGAATGGTGGGAAAATAGATGGCGTCGAAAGAAGATATTTATTGGGTATTTTTAATGGTGACTTTTCCTCCTTAACTTATCATTTAATTTTGGCATTTGGCCTGTCAAGCAATGGCGAAGTAACCAACATCGAAAGAATGAGAAAAATAATACAACACATGAAGTCACATAGGGACGACGATCTATTAGCTGCAGCATTGATCGTGGCCTGCAACTACTGGGCAAACCCGGAAAGTATCCTTGCGGAGTTGCGGAGTATCTTGAGCGATTGCGAGTTTGAAGATTTCGAAGATGCTATTATTGTTTCATTGAGGGCATTCGCAAGGTCCACTTTTAGATGCCGATCGGTTGAAATGCTTGAATACCTAAAGAAACTGGCTGTAGAAAGGCTACC
>JAOUMG010000006.1 GCA_029881635.1 Paracoccaceae bacterium
TAAACGATTGTGACTTCAGCCATGACGAATCCCCTCGTGTTGGCCCTTCAATACTGCGCGTTCTACGACAAACGACGGCGGATTTCGACACTGTGCGCTGCCAGAGCGACTTGTCGTTCAAGGGAAAGATGGTTGTCCTATGAATTTGCCAGCATTTAACAAGGCGAAAACTCCAGCAGGCTACTGTTGAAAGGAAAAAGCAACCTAATCGCCGGGGCCTGCGTCAAAGTGATGTCGTGCCGCTTGCTTGACGCTGCCGCTGGGTCTAATCTGAACCCAACAGAAGATTGGAGGGCGCAACCATGGCGCCCAGGCGTCCCAGGGGTGCGGGCGCGTTCCCAAGATCGGTAGAGCCGCCAACCACCCCAAGACCGGATCCCGCGCAGCTTTATGCGGCGTTGGATCTGGGTACGAATAGTTGTCGCATGTTGATCGCTCAGCCAAAGGGCAGTCAGTTCCATGTGGTCGACAGTTTTTCGAAATCTGTCCAGCTTGGCAGCGGGTTGGAGGCGTCAGGCCGTTTGGGCCGGGCATCCATTTCGCGTACCGTGCAGGCCCTGCAGATCTGCCGCCGCAAGCTGGAACAGCATAAGGTTATGCGAATGCGGTTGGTTGCGACCGAAGCGTGTCGCAGGGCGGTCAATGCCGATGAGTTTCTGCGCCTGGTTCGTCGCGAAACCGGTTTGCGCCTGGAAATCATCCAGACAGAAGAAGAGGCGCGGCTGGCGGTCGTGTCCTGCGCGCCGCTCGTATCGGTCAAGACTGAGCAATTGCTGGTCGTCGATATTGGGGGAGGGTCCACTGAACTGGTCTGGATTGACCTTTCGGCCGTGGCGCCACCAGAGCGACCACGTGCGATCATGCGGCTTCATGCCGGATTTCATCCGCCCGAAAGCCCGTTTCCGGCGGCAAAGGTTGTGGACTGGATTTCGGTGCCGCTGGGTGTCGCAACCTTGAAGGACCAGTTTGCTGACGTCGACGACGACGCTGGGCGCTTTGCGCTGATGAGTTGGTTTTTCGAAGAGAACCTGGCGAAATTTTCGCCCTATAGTGCCAGCCAACCACGTGAGGGGTTTCAGATAATCGGGACGTCGGGAACCGTGACAACAGTTGCCGCCAGTCATCTGGGGCTGAAACGCTATGACCGGACAAAGGTTGACGGGTTGCGCATGACCAGCGACCAGATTGACCGGGTCATTCGCGAATACCTGAGCCTTGGGCCCGAAGGGCGACGTAGCGACCCGCGCATCGGACGCGACCGGCATTCGCTGATCATGTCAGGGGCCGCAATATTACAGGCCCTGATGCGCATCTGGCCGACCGACCGGCTTTCCGTCGCGGATCGCGGGTTGAGGGAGGGGCTGTTATACGCACAGATGTCTGCCGATGGCGTTTTGGAGGACGGTCCGTTTTGATCAGCTGTGGATTTATAGATTTCACAGGTGATTGCGGCGGCGGTCCGGAGTGTCTATCTGCAGGTCAAGCCGCAAACGACCCGAAGGGCACAAATCTCAGATGGTGAAGTCACCGACAAAAAACAATTCTGGCCGCGGTGCCCGCGATCTGAGGGTTCGGGTGAAGACCGCGAAAGGGCGTAAGCTGTCTTCGACGCTCTGGCTCGAACGGCAGTTGAATGACCCTTACGTGCAACGTGCCCAAAAGGAAGGCTATCGTGGCCGCGCCGCATACAAGATCCTCGAGCTTGACGATAAATTCAGGTTTCTGGTGCCGGGCGCCCGTGTGGTTGATCTTGGCTGTGCACCGGGTGGATGGTGTCAGGTTGCCGTCACACGGGTGAATGCCCAAGGAGTCAGGTCGAGCAAAAACCAGGGCAGGGTGCTCGGCGTTGATATTCAAGAGGTCGAACCGATTGCGGGGGCGGAAATCCACGTGCTGGACTTTTTGTCGGACGGCGCGGATGAAAAGGTTAAGGAGTGGCTGGGCAGCAAGGCCGACGTGGTGATGTCCGATATGGCTGCATCAGCGTCCGGTCATAAGGGAACGGATCACTTGCGGATCATTGCCCTTTGTGAGGCCGCGGCCCTATTCGCCTTTGATGTTCTGGAAGAGGGTGGCACTTTCGTGGCCAAGGTACTGGCCGGGGGGGCAGAGGGCGAATTGCAATTGCTTTTGAAAAAAGCGTTTACCAAAGTTACCCATGTCAAGCCGCCGGCTAGCCGGTCGGACAGTTCCGAAAAATTCGTGATAGCCACCGGTTTCCGGGGGCGTCCGGAAATGAATTGACGCGCCCCAAAGAGTAGTTGGTTTATTGGATAACGCTGACCCAAATGCCACCCACGCAGACGGTCACGGGCACCGTGCAGTGAAACTGGTAATAGGTCAGCATAGTATCCAGCTTTCGCGTGATGCCGGGCATATCCACAAGGTCGCGCGCCAGACGAAAATCCTGACGAAACTGTACCGGGCTGACATTCACCTTTTGATGTGGCGACACGGTTAGATTGGCGATCGGCAAATTGTGCCCCAGCGCACCAGCAGAAATTGTCACCGGCCGGGCGTCGGGATGTGAATTCAGGAATTCCTCGTCAAGGTGGACCTTGTTGATCCATCCGACAGTTGCGATTGAACCTGATACGGTTCTTAGCGGGTCACGCAACCGAAGTGCCTCTATCGGCAGGTCACCGAAATTGGTGGTTACTTTGGCATTCCCGCAAAAGCCGGACAAAGTCCATTGCGTATCCCTAACAGGAAGAGAACCTGCCGGGCGTCTGCGAGAGTAGGGATCGGTAGAAGTCGGAACGGGTTCAGGATTTCTGCCCGGAAATTGGAAATATCTATATGTCGGTTCCATATTTACTCATTTACTCAATACGCAGTCAGTTCGCCGACATGCCGGGGCGGAGCTGCTCGCCCCGGCATGAAAGCGCGGTTGTATTTGCGCTGACAACATGTCTTTCCCACCTGCACGCAAGTGGTAACAACCGCACTCGTTACATGATCAGGAGAAATTCCCGATCGGCACTTCTGATCAGAAGCGATCCAAATCGGGCTAGCATAAGGCGGCAATACCCCAAAATCTGGTGTGAATGGTGGCGCAGATTATGGCACTTTATGTCGAATTCTCGCCTCAAGTATCCTTTGGCGAAACAATGATCCGTCTGCGAGAAGGCTACCTTCGAAAACATCGAAAGAATCGGAGCAATTGTACACGAATTGAAGCCGTTCATTAACCTTACTGTAACATTTAAATGTGGCGCGACTGCCCGAATGTGGTTGTTTGCCATTTGGAAACACAGAGTTTTTGGTTAGCTCAGGAGTAAACGATTCCACCAGTTCGCCCATACGTTGTGTATGGGATTTGGGACGAAGCAATATGTTGACGCGTCTTTCATCTGAGTCGGTTGTAGATTGTCAGGAGATGATCGATTGGTTTGATGCCGCATGTGCCCAGACAAGAACGCTCGCCCAAACGAGACCGCCTACAACATAGTTAAATCCTCTCAGCTTGAGTTTCTCCTTTCAATCTCGGTGTCGGACCTAGGAATGCGCCATTGGCTGGGCTATGAGGCCGACATGACAAAGCGGATATCATTTTTCATCGCGGGTACTGAGGGACGTGCCCGGACCGGCGTGATTTCGACGCCACGCGGCGATATCCGTACGCCGGCCTTCATGCCAGTGGGCACGGCTGCAACTGTAAAGGCGATGTTGCCGGAGAACGTTCGGGCGACGGGTGCGGATATCCTTCTTGGCAATACCTATCACCTGATGCTGCGTCCGACCGCTGAGCGGATCGACCGGCTTGGCGGATTGCATAAGTTCATGAACTGGCAAGCGCCCATTCTGACCGATAGCGGCGGCTTTCAGGTCATGAGCCTCGCCAGCCTTAGAAAGATGAGCGAGGAAGGGGTACGGTTCAAATCGCATATCGACGGTTCTGCGCATCATCTGACTCCGGAAAGGTCGATGGAGATACAGCGGCTGCTCGGCAGCGATATCGTAATGGCCTTTGATGAATGCACCCCCTTTCCGGCCGACGAGGCGACCGCACGGGCGTCGATGGAATTGTCGATGCGCTGGGCGCAGCGGTCACGCGATGCGTTCGGCGACAGACCGGGTCACGCCTTGTTCGGTATCCAACAAGGCAGCATCTACCGCGATCAGCGTCAGGAAAGCGCCGAAAAACTGCGCGAGATCGGCTTTGACGGCTATGCGGTTGGCGGGTTGGCAGTGGGAGAAGGGCAAGAGCAGATGTTTTCGGTTCTTGATTATGCCCCGGAAATGCTGCCAGCGGAAAAGCCGCGCTACCTGATGGGGGTCGGCAAACCCGACGACATCGTCGGCGCGGTGGAACGCGGGATTGACATGATGGACTGTGTTCTGCCTTCCCGCTCGGGGCGGACAGGGCAGGCTTTCACCCGAAGGGGTGTTGTTAACATCAAGAATGCCCGCCATCAGGATGACCCGCGCCCACTGGACGAAGAATGTGAATGCCCCACATGTCGCGAATACTCACGCGCCTATCTCCATCATGTATTCCGGACTGGCGAAATCATCGCATCGATGCTGATGACCTGGCACAACCTGCACTATTATCAGGAACTGATGGCTGGCTTGCGCCAGGCGATAGTTGAAGGCAGGCTGGCGAATTTTGTAGCCGATTTTCATGAAACACGCGCTGAGGGTGATATCGAGCCATTGTAGTTGATTGAAAACGCCGAGCAAAGCTGCCCGCAATGACAAAGCCCGGCTCTGTCAGAAGTGCTCTTGCGGGTGAGGTTGAAGCGTGATGGCATTCTGACTAAATAGAGTGCACGAAACGGGGAGAGCCGGATGCCGCCGAAAATCGGGGCTGGGTGTTCTCCTGCCACAAAGGAATACAAATGTCTGAGAGTCTTGCCGCCAGCTATCCGGTTTTGCCGTTGCGCGATATCGTGGTTTTCCCGCATATGATCTTTCCGCTCTTTGTCGGGCGTGAGAAATCCGTGCGGGCCCTCGAAGAAGTGATGCGGGAAGACAAGCAGATATTGTTGTCGTCACAGGTAGATCCGACGGTTGATGACCCCACGACCGAGGGGATCTATAAGGTCGGCGTTCTGGCGAATGTGCTGCAGCTTTTGAAACTGCCAGACGGCACCGTAAAGGTACTCGTCGAAGGCAAGTCGCGCGTCCGTATTGTCGAATTCATTGAAAACGAATCCTATTTTGAAGCGAAGGCAGAGCTTCTGACGGAAACATTGGGGGATGCGGCAACTGTTGAAGCGTTGTTGCGATCCGTGCCAGAAGAATTCGAGCGTTACGCCAAGATCAAGAAGAACGTTCCGGAAGAGGCGCTGGCCGCTGTTGCGGAAAGCCGCGAATCTGCGCGATTGGCAGACCTCGTGTCTGGTCACCTTGGTATAGAAGTCAGCCAGAAGCAGGAGCTGCTGGAAACGCTGGACGTTGCTGAACGCCTGGAAAAAGTCTTTGGCCTGATGCAGGGCGAAATGTCTGTCTTGCAGGTCGAAAAGAAAATCAAGACCCGCGTCAAATCCCAGATGGAGCGCACCCAGCGCGAATACTATCTGAACGAGCAGATGAAAGCCATTCAGAAGGAATTGGGCGACGGCGAGGAAGGCCAGAACGAGATCAATGAACTGGTTGAAAAGATCGCCAACACCAAGTTCTCCAAAGAAGCACGCGACAAGGCCGAAGCAGAGCTGAAAAAGCTCAAATCCATGTCGCCAATGTCAGCCGAGGCGACTGTTGTGCGCAACTATCTTGATTGGTTGCTGGCACTGCCATGGGGTGTCAAATCCCGGGTGAAGAAGGATTTGAACGCAGCCCAGAAAGTTCTTGATGACGACCACTATGGCCTTGAAAAGGTCAAGGAACGGATCGTTGAATATCTTGCTGTGCAGCAACGCTCGGTCAAGATGAAGGGTCCGATCCTGTGCCTGGTCGGTCCTCCGGGGGTCGGTAAAACGTCGCTGGGCAAATCCGTGGCCCGCGCCACGGGGCGAGAATTCATTCGCATCAGTCTGGGCGGTGTGCGCGACGAATCTGAGATCAGGGGCCATAGGCGTACTTACATCGGCTCGATGCCCGGAAAAATCATTCAGGCGCTTAAGAAAGCGAAAACCACCAACCCGCTGATCTTGCTGGATGAGATTGACAAGATGGGTCAAGATTTTCGGGGCGATCCGGCAAGTGCCATGCTTGAGGTGCTGGATCCGGAACAGAATGCCACCTTCGTGGATCACTATCTGGAAGTCGAATATGACCTTTCCAATGTGATGTTTTTGACCACAGCCAACAGCTACAACATGCCGTCCCCCTTGCTGGACCGGATGGAGATCATTCCGCTCGCCGGATACACCGAGGACGAAAAGCGTGAGATTGCCAAACAGCATCTGATCCCCAAGCAGATCAAGAACCATGGCTTGCGCAAGCAAGAGTTTCGTCTGTCGGACGCTGCCCTGCAAGAGATCATCCGCACCTACACGCGCGAAGCCGGTGTGCGAAATCTGGAGCGCGAAATCTCCAAATTGGCGCGCAAGGCGCTGACACGGATTGTCCGCAAGGATACCGAACGGGTGGAAATCACGCCGGAGCAACTGGAAGAATTTCTGGGTGTCAAACGGTTCCGTTACGGTTTGGCCGAACAGGAGGATCAGATCGGTGTTGTCACCGGTCTGGCATGGACCTCTGTCGGAGGCGATCTTCTGTCGATCGAGGCATTGCAGTTGCCGGGCAAGGGCCGGATGAAGACGACCGGCAAGCTGGGCGATGTGATGAAGGAAAGCATTGATGCGGCCGCGAGTTTTGTGCGCTCCATCAGCCCGGAAATCGGTGTGAAGCCACCGCGGTTTGAAAAGGTTGATATTCACGTTCACGTGCCAGAAGGGGCGACCCCCAAGGACGGTCCTTCTGCGGGTGTGGCGATGGTAACCTCCATCGTATCGGTCCTGACCCAGATCCCGGTGCGCAAAGACATCGCGATGACCGGTGAGGTGACTTTGCGCGGCAATGTCCTGGCTATCGGTGGTTTGAAAGAAAAACTTTTGGCGGCACTGCGAGGCGGTATCAAAACGGTTTTGATCCCGCAAGAAAACGCAAAGGACCTGACCGAAATCCCCGACAACGTAAAATCGGGGCTGGAAATCATCCCGGTATCGCATGTCCGGGAGGTTCTCAAACTTGCCTTGTTGCGTGTTCCCGAACCAATTGTTTGGGACGCCGAAGCAGAGGAAGCCGCTGCCAACGCAGCGGTCAAGGGTAGTGGTGACGGGACGACCGCCACAACACATTAACTATAGCCTGTAGGCAATTGATATTAAATTGAACATGGCGCCGGTATGGCGCCGTGTCACGTATTGTCAGATCTGGACGAGAATTCATGTTCCAGGGGACTGTTACTCCTTTGTCAGTTTAGTGGTGCCGTATAGGGATGAGTCTGACCGTTTCGAATGGGCAGAGCCCTACGGTAGCTGTTCGGAAAATTAGGAAAATTATCTCGATCAGTGGTGGATTGTGTAAATTCTGGTTATAATGTTGGGAAGGAATAAACCACAAAAGGGCAGTCGAGAAATGACAACCAAGAAATCAACGACCACTCGGGCAAAATCCACAGCGGCCAAACCCGCCAAAAAAGCCGCACCGCGGTCAACGCCAAAGGCAATCTCGGAAAAGACCACAACTCTGGTCAAGGAGCAGGAGACCGAAGACACATCTTTGACGGTCGAACTGCAGCCAGTTCTGCGTAAGAAAGAGCTTTTTGAGCGTGTGGTAACCCTGTCGGGAGCTAAAAAGCGCGACGTCAAAGCAATTGTCGAGGCGACATTGCAAGTTTTGGGGGATTCGCTTGCCGCAGGTGAATCATTGGCCTTGCCACCCTTCGGCCGTGCCAAGGTGAATCGTCAGAAAGACCTCGCATCGGGCGAGATGATGATGGTACGCTTGCGCCGAACCGCCGAGAATGCCGAAGGTGGGATCGCGCCTGCCAATGCTGCTCTTGCCGAGACAGACCAATAGCGCTAGGAACCTCGCCGATGGGTGATTAGCTCAGTGGTAGAGCGCTTCGTTCACATCGAAGATGTCAGGGGTTCAAATCCCTTATCACCCACCAATAACGATGGTTTAACCTCTGGAGCCCAACACTAGCTTAGGGTCTTACGGGCCCTGAGATGCGTAGGGCAATGTTCGCCCGAGTTCAGAACAACCAGCATCTTTCCCCAGATGCCGATGTTTTCGTCAACGAATTCTTGGCCAACGATGCTGGCGGCTTTATGGCCGATCGGTCCCTTTAGCCGTGCAAGTTCGGTTTTGGCTGTTTCCTTGTACCATTCGTTGCGGCTGACAACCTCGATATCGGTAAAACCCGCAGCTTTCATCGCGTCGGCATATCTTTTCCCCGAGGCCATGCCGAAGTCCAAGCCTTCGGATGCAATGTATTCGGCCATTTCCGGGCTGGGTGTCCCGTCATGCCCGATGAGCCAATCTGACGCTACGAACCGGCCACCAGGTTTCAGCACTCGAAATACTTCGCGCATCAAGGCATGTTTGTCAGGGATATGAACAATGGAATCCTTGGAAAAGACGATATCGAAAGTATCGGGAGGAAAGGGCAAAGGACCCGGCACTACTTTGAGGCAACCAATGCGCGGGGTCAGGTTTACGGCACTGATCAGCTCGCGCGCGCGCGATAGAACAGTGTCCTCCACATCAATCCCGCAGACATATGCGGCGCCATGGTTTTGCACCAAGGCCATGTCGATGCCACCGGCACCGCATCCGACATCTAGCACATTCGCACCGGTGAAATCAGTGCCCGCCACCAGCCGGGCGATTTCGTCCGGACCGCCTGGGGATAGGAACCCGGTTCCCCAGATTGCTTCCAACATGCCGATCAGCTTGCTGTGATAGAGCTCACCGCCTTCTGCTTCCATGGTGTTTTCCTTTCAGCTTCGGTGGATTGATAGGACGGTGCTTACGTACCCAGATGCAATGCTTCGAGTTCGGGCCAGTCATTGGCCGGAATGACATGCGCGATTTCCTCCACATCGCGGGTCCAGCCGTAAATACACAAGAACGGCGTTGGGCCAACTTTGGTCATATGGGGGGCGAGCGGCTCATTCCAGACCGGCTCATGCGCCGGTTTGATGATCAGCGGTTGATCAGGTCCAAATCGCCAGCCATGCGGGCCTGTCAGTGGTGCGTAAAGCTCGGGCGCCGGATGGTAGTGATCACGGTAAAGAATATGCGGCGAGATCAAAAACAAGCCCAGATCGAATTCTTTTGCCGGTATCGGCGCACCGTGCCCGATGAGAGGGGCGAAGGCGTGGTTGTGCAGGAAACTCTCGCCGATTTTTTCGGGCGGATATTCATCATAGGTGATCCATTTCAGATGCGGCGTTGTTTCGGCGATGACCGCAGCAAGAGCCGGATGGCTGACTGAAAGTTCGGAAAGCGCAGTTTCCAGGTAACGGCCCACCAGCGCATTGGCGGGCGGTGGCACCAGTTTTACATCCCCGTGTCTGTGCCGCGCGATGCCGCTTCGAACCTCTGCCACGCCTGGCCCGGCCAATTCGCCCAGATAGCGGTCCACTTCCTCCACCAGCAGCCGCAACCTCAGCGCAGGGTCAATCGGCCGCTCTGGCAGCAAGCTGAGCTTGATGCCACGCTGGCTAAGCAAGGTCGCCGGATCTTCGGCGTCATCGGCAGAACAAATGCGGTAAACCTCCAGCGCGTCGTCGGAGATCAGGCCTTGACGGTTGAAGTACATCGCCGCTGCATAGCGCAGGCGGCCCGATCCCGGCTGGCCGAATGCAGTCTGCAGATGCGCAAGTGCGCGTTGATCCTTCTCTGATGTCTGGTTCGGCATGATACGGCTACTTGTTATCCCGATAGGCCAGTTGTGCATCCAGTTCGCGCCGTCGTTCGGCGCGATTCAGCAGCCATCCGGCGATTGCGACCCCGATGCCGACGATCAGAACCGTAATTGTCGCCAGCGCGTTGATGTCGGGGGTTACCCCGAGTTTCACCTTCGACCAGATCAGAATGGGAAGGGTTGTAGCGCCGGGGCCAGTGGTGAAATTGGTTATCACGACGTCATCGAGCGAGATCGTGAATGCCAAAAGCCAGCCGGACAGAATGGCGGGTGAAATAACGGGTAAGGTAATGTCCTTCATTACCTGCCAGGGGCGCGAGCCAAGATCCATCGCTGCCTCTTCGATATCATCGTCGGCTTGTACCAAGCGCGAATGAACGATGGTGGTCACGAAAACCATAGAAAAGGTGATATGGGCGAGAGTGACGGTGGTGAACCCGCGCTTTGACGGCCAGCCCAGGTATTCCGCCATCAGGATGAACAGCATCAATGAAGCGATGCCGGTAATCACCTCGGGCATGACCAGAGGTGCGGTCACGAGGCCGGAAAACAATGTTCGCCCGCGAAATTTCTTGAACCTGGCCAAGGCAATACCGGCCATGGTTCCCAATATCGTCGCCATGGTGGCACTGACAACGGCGATCTTGATCGACAATATTGCAGCGGCCAGAACCTGTTTGTTTGAAAACAGAGAAATATACCACTTGGTGGAAAACCCGCCCCAGACAGTGGCAAGGCGCGATCCGTTGAACGAATAGACCATCATCGACAGGATCGGGATGTAAAAGAATGCGAACCCGAAACAAAGCATCGTGATCAAGAAGACAGGGCGGCGGTTCATGCGTCTGCCCCCCCACTGCTCTTGATCTTCTCATGGGCCTTGCCGTCGAAGTAGGTATAGACCATCAGCGGAACCACCAGCAAAAGCAGCAAAGCCACGGCAACCGCAGAAGCCATGGGCCAATCACGGGCCGAAGCAAATTCATCCGAGATAACTCTGCCAATCATCGGTCTGGAGGAAGACCCGACAAGTGACGGAATGATCAATTCGCCAGAAGCGGGAATGAAGACCAGCATGCTGCCGGCAATGATGCCGGGTACCGATTGCGGTAATGTCACATCCAGAAAGACGCGTGATGGGCGTGAACCAAGATCCATCGCCGCTTCGTTAAGTGTGAAATCGAGTTTTTCGAGGTTGGCAAAAAGCGGCAGGATCATGAATGGCAGGTAGGAATATACCGTGACAAGAACGACCGCAAAATTGGTGTTCATCATCGGAATATAGCGCAGCGCATCTTCCGCCGGCACCAGATAGTTATAGCCCGAAGTGATCAGCTTGTTGAACCAGCTGTTGGTGCCCATCAGCCCCATCCAAGCGTAAACGCGCAAAAGAAACGAGGTCCAGAATGGCAAGATCACCAGCATCAGCAAAATGTTGCGCCAGGATTTGCTGACGCGGGTAAGCCCGAGCGCCATCGGATAGCCGATGAGAAGACACATCAGCGTTGCGATGACCGCGTTGAAAATCGATGTCAGGTAGGCGCGAATATATAGGCTGTCTTCGACCAACCGGTGATAGGTCCGTGTATTCAAAAGCGGATAGTCGCCACCAAAGGAAAAGGGAGGGGCGGTAGGGGTGCGGGTCGCGAAGCTCATCGCCAGGACGATGGCGAAAGGCAGAAGGAAAAACAGGATCAACCAGACATAGGGCGTGGCGATGGTAATCTTGATCCAACCTCGACGATTGAACCAGCGTTGAAAACGGCTGTCGTGATGTGGCTCGTTCATCGGTCAATCCTTCAGCAGAATTGCTGAATTAGGATCGAAGGAAAGCCAGACTTCATCTTCCCAATCTGCGACGCGCTCATTTTCACCGATACGGCGCGCATTGACCGAATTTACCGAAACAATATGCCCCGAGGGCAAAGCGACACGGTAAAGCGAGTCCTTTCCAAAATAGGCAAGGTCCCGCACGATACCACGAATGCTGTTGGCGCTTTGGGGGTTTGTGCGCGAAATTGTCAGTTTTTCTGGGCGGATAGCCAGCGAAATCTGCGCGCCGTCCTCAATACCCTCCACGCTGCGCGCCTCGATATCACCGCCAAATTCAGGGACATGGACCCGTGTGGTGGTATCGCCAATCGAAACTACCTTGCCGTCAAAGATATTAATTGAGCCGATGAAACCGGCCACAAAGCGGCTTTGCGGATATTCATAAACACTGGTGGCGGTCCCGATCTGCATTATCCGGCCCTTGTCCATCACCGCAAGCCGCGACGAGAGTGTCATCGCCTCTTCCTGATCGTGGGTGACGACGATGAAAGTGGTGCCGGTTTTGTCCTGAATATCCATCAGTTCGAACTGTGTATGTTCGCGCAGTTTCTTGTCGAGCGCCGCCAATGGTTCATCAAGCAACAGCAGTTTCGGTTGGCGGGCCAGTGCGCGCGCCAGAGCGACCCGCTGACGTTGGCCACCTGAGATCTGATGAGGTTTGCGCGCCGCAAAATCGGTAAGCTGAACAAGATCCAGCATGTTGCGCACGCGGTCGTCCCGTTGGGCGGCGGTCATGCGTTCATGTTTCAGGCCATAGGCTATGTTTTTGGCCACTGTCATATGCGGGAACAGCGCATAGGACTGAAACATCATATTCACGGGGCGTTCGTAAGGTGGCAGGTCGGTCATATCCTGACCGTCAATGTAGATGCGACCGGCAGTCGGTTCTTCGAACCCGGCAAGCATCCGCAGCAATGTGGTTTTGCCACAACCCGAACCGCCGAGAAGGGAGAAAATTTCCCCCTTCTCGATTTCCAGTGTGACAGAGTTGACTGCGGTGAAACTGCCAAATTTCTTGGTGACGCCCTCGATCCGGATGAAGGATGGTTCTGCACTTTTTTTTACCGACGCAGATTGTAAATCTGCGTCGATGGTTATGGCAGGTATGTCAGTCATTTCAACGATATCTCCGTCAATCTTAACAAGGGCGTCAATTGGCTATCCGTTGTTCAGCCGGATTTGATCGTCTGCCATGCGCGGGTAATTGCGCGGTCCTGTTCTTCGGAGAATGGTTTGGGTGCCCACATCCGCGCGATGGTCTCTGCATCCGGGTAGACCGCCGGATCATTGAGAACCTCAGGCAGCACAAACTCCCGCGATGGGATATTGGCATTGGCGTAGTAGGTGTAGTTTGTACAACCTGCCGCCACTTCCGGATCCATCATGAAGTTCATGAACTTGTAGGCGTTGTCGCGGTTTGGCGCATCCGACGGGATGGCCATGCAGTCAACCCATGCCGGGGCACCGGTTTTCGGAACGAAATAGGCCAGATTGATCTCGACCCCAGCTTCGGCCGCACGGCCCGCGGCGGTAGCATAGTCGCCTGACCAATTGTTGATGGCGCAAAGTTCACCGTTCGGAATTGCATTTAGGTAGTTGGTGTTGTCGAAGGTGCGGATGTATTCACGGATCGGTTTGAACGCCTCAACCACCTTGTCGTAATCCGCAACATTCGTCGTGTCGCCGTCAAGCCCGAGGTACTTCAATACCATCAGCATGATGTCGGTCGGGCTGTCGAGGATCGAGATACCGCAATCGGCCAACAAGACCGCGTTTTCGGGTTTGAAGATCAGATCCATCGAGGACATGTCGGCGTCCGGGATGCGTTCCTTGACCATATCGACATTATAGGTGAAGCCGACTGAACCCCACATATATGGCATGCCATATTGGTTGCCCTCATCCCAGCCCGCAAGAATACGCAGGATTTCGGGATCAAGATTGACCCAGTTGGGCAGCAATGCCTTGTCCAGCTTTTCATAAATTCCGGCAGCGATGGCACGGGGCATGTCGATGCCTGCGTGATCAACAACATCATACCCGCTTGATCCGGCCAGCATCTTTGCCTGCATTTCTTCCGCGGAAGAATAGGTGTCATAGACGACGCCGATACCGGTGGCGGCCTCAAAGTCCTGAAGTGTGGTTTCCCCGATGTAGTCCGCCCAGTTATAAACATTGACTGTCCCGGACTGAGCCCAGGAAGGGCGGACATAGGGCATGGCCAGGGCTGCGCCAATGGCGGTGAGAGTGGTACGTCTGGTGACGTTTTTCATTTCTTCTTCTCCTCTGTTGGTCTCTTTTTTCGTTTAGTTAAGCAGTATTTTTTGTATCGCGAAACATTTCCTTGTTGGTTGCGTTGATTTTGTCTTCGTCGGGTGCGTCAGGCAGTTTCACGACCGGCAGAATTCGCCTGATCTGATCGTGATGGGCGCGGACGCCATATTCCATGTCTGACAGATGAAAGCCGTCAAATGCAGTCGATTTCATCGACTCGTTGGACCAGATCGACAACTGTTGGTCTTCGGCCGAGGTTTCGCGGTCGATGCGGTAGGCCAGATAGCGCGCGGCGCGCATTTCGCGGGTTTCATGCGCCCGGCGATAGATGCGACCCGTAACACGTGTTTCCGTCAAGGATATCGGGATGTCCTGGTAGAACTGCGCGCTTTCAGGGGTGAAGGCGATCACGGCATTGGGAAAAACGCCGTAATAGGTCCAGGCCTTGCGCAAGTTGGCTGGCAGCCATTCAAGCGGTTGTGAGGTTTCGATATACTTGCGCACCGACCAGCGCCGACCTGGCTGATCGCCGAAGACGGCATGAGAGCTGGTTAAACCCCCCGGATGAACTCGATCATGGTAGCTGCGACCGTAAAGATCCTGCAGCGCGGGATGGGCCATCGCGACGTGATACCCTTCGTTGTCGACATCGCGCACCGATTTCCAGTTTACCGGCAATACAGCACCCCAGCCCGGCGCCTCTGCGGGCAGGAGCTCATGCGCGCGGTATCCGGTGAATTCATCGTCATAGTCCGCGAGCATGGTTTTGACCGGCGGTTGATCGCTGGGCAGAAACCGAATGAAAATGAAGCCGTGCCAGATTTCCATTTCAATCGGCTTCAGCCCGAAATCCTTGCGATCGAAGTCACCAAACGTCTCGGGACGCGAAGGTCCCCTCAAGGTGCCATCAAGGTTATAAACCCACCCGTGGAAGGGGCAGATCATCGCGTTCTTGCAATGCCCGGCAGCACCATCCGCAAGTCTGGCTCCCCGGTGGCGGCAAAGATTGTGAAAGGCCCTCACCTCACCGTCTTTCCCCCGCATAATGAGGGCGCGTTCGTCGAGAATGTCGAATGTCAGCCAATCGCCGGGTGCGGGCAAATCATTGATATGACCGGCGATTTGCCATGACTTCAGGAAAAGCTCGGTTTTTTCGAGATCGAATAGCGCGGGCGAATGATAGGTCCAACCGGGAAGACCGCTGCGATCCCAATTCTTCGGTACAGTCTGGGTTTTCATTGTTAGGGGCTTATTCATGTCTTGTCTCCGGGTAGTGCCGCCATCTGGGCGCGCACCCATTGATGAAAATGGTGAATGTCAAACTCCTGCGGCATCAGCCGCGCTTGTCGAAAGCGTTGGGACCTCAGGCCGCGCTGGTTCATTTCGCAGGCCAAACCATCCTGTTGCATGACGATCGTAGCGAACTCTGCGACCTGTTCCGCCGAGAAACCGGGTTGTGCCAACGTTTCTTCGGAGAAAAGCCATTCCGCTTTCAGACGCGTTCGCTCCGGGCCCATCGGGGTCAGTGTGACGCAGCGGACATGGTCAATGTGGGCAATGATATACATCGTCGGGTAAACCGTGACGAAGTTGAAACCATTCGCCCGCTCATCAGGGGTCAGGTCGGGAAACTCCGGCCCGCAAGGGGCACCTGTCATCGTCCAGGATCGCGCACCCTCTTTCAGCGCAGGTGGGTTGGGCGTATCCGGTGTCCAGCCTTGGGATTCTTGCGCGGACATGATGCCTTTGCGGTAGATTGGTACCATGTCGCACAATTCCGGG
>JAOUMG010000007.1 GCA_029881635.1 Paracoccaceae bacterium
GCGGCATCAATAAGCTTGAGTTCGAAGAATTCTGTCAAAGACCGTGCACCGATTCCCGCGGGTTCACATTGCTGTACAGCGGCCAATCCTTTTTGAAGGGCGTCGATCGGCAGGTTTTTTTCTTGGGCCAGTTGCGCCAACGACATGTCGAGATATCCGTCTTCGCGCAATTCCGTGATCAAAAAAAGCGCCGCCGCATTGGTGACCGGATCAAGCCGCTGCATGGCGAGCTGGCTTGCCAGAGACACACTAAGGCTTTCGGGTGCGGCAGAGGTGGCAAGTGCATATTCAAAGGCGTCGCCCGTGCCAGCGGCTGGCTCAACGACAAGAAACGGGTTTTCTTCGGCCTCGTGGGCAATCTCGTCATTCAGGGCCTGCGCCGACATGCGCAGCAAGGACAAGGACTGCCGCATCATCGGCGACAGCGCGAGCCTTTGGGAAGCCGTCAGGTGAGCTTTTAGCGCCATCCATGAGCCCTTTGGTCAGGATATGCGGAAGTTTTGCCCCAGATAGACCCTGCGCACGTTTTCATCGTTTACCACGTCTTCGGCTGTCCCGCTCATCATTACCGTGCCATCGTGAAGGATATAGGCGCGGTCGACAATTTCCAATGTTTCGCGAACATTGTGATCGGTGATCAGCACGCCGATACCGCGCGATTTCAGGTCGTGGACCAGGGTGCGGATGTCACCGACGGAAATCGGATCAACACCGGCGAAGGGTTCATCCAGCAAAAGGTATTTCGGGTCCGCAGCCAAACAACGGGCGATCTCGACACGGCGACGTTCGCCACCTGACAGGGCAAGCGCGGGTGTACGGCGCAGATGAGTGATGGAAAAATCCGATAACAGTTCTTCAAGCCGCTCGCGCCGCTTGTGACCATCTCGCTCTGTGATTTCGAGAACGGCGAGGATATTATCCTCGACCGACAGCCCGCGAAAGATTGACACTTCTTGCGGCAGATACCCAATGCCCAGACGTGCCCGGCGATACATCGGCAAGCCGGTGACATCGCGACCGTCAATAATGACCTGGCCGCTGTCGGGCGCTATCAGACCGGCTATGTTGTAAAAGCACGTGGTTTTGCCCGATCCATTCGGGCCGAGTAGCGCCACTACCTCACCCCGCCCGAGTTCAAGCGACACGTCGCGGATCACCGGACGGCGGCGATAGCTTTTGCGCAGGTGCAGCACCCGCAGACCGACATCACCGTCAGAAACCGTCAATTTAGGAGGAGGTGTCATCAGTTTCCCGACGGCTGCAATACGGTGCGTACACGACCGTCCATACGACCGGTTCCGGTCGTCAGATCGACGGTGAGTTTCTGACCCGATATCGTGCTGCCGCCTTGAGTCAGCAAGACATTGCCAGTCAGGACAACCTCGCCTGATGCAATGGTATAGACCGCATCAGTGGATTCGGCAGCGTCCGCACCGCTGGCCAGAATAACGCCGCCGCTGGCATGCAGCCTTTCGATCTTGCTGGTGTTGTCTTTGGCATATTCAATGCGAACTTCTGCCGCTGACAGGCGCATCTCGCCTTGAATGATCAGGACATTGCCGGAAAAAATCGCGCTGCCGTCTGACTGGTTGACGCTAAGCTGATCTGCCGTTGCTTCGACCGGCAGGCTGGTATCGGCGCGCAGGCCGCCAAAGGCGACAGACGCCCCTTGGGCAAACGCGACCATGGGCAATACAAGCGTCAAGGCCAGAGCCGCTGTTGAAAGGCGCAAATCCGGAGTCATACCATGTCCTTACTTCACCGGCACATATATCAGCTTAACACCTTTTTTGAACATCAGAAGATAGCTGGTTACTTCTGCATCATTCCGGCGAATTTCCATGCTTCCTGCGTCAACTTTGCCATAGGGCGCTATGGCGCTTATGGCCCCTTCTGACAGGATTTCGGTGCGGTCAAGGGCACTATCAAGCCTGTTTGTGACTATTCTATAGCCCGTCGACGTCACGATTTCGACATCTTGCGTCAGCGTCAACAGGTTCTTGGAATAGTCGATGCGGCCTTCGGTTGCGGTCAGGTCGATGCGCAGCCCGTCGACTGTATTGATTTCGGCCACAAGACCCAAGGCGATTGCCCCGCCATCTTCACCACCGGGTCGAACGGTTTCTGAAACGATTTGCAATGCCGCGCCGTCCGAAGTCACCGTCGCAAATTCCGGTGAGGTCAGGCGCTGATCGCGGGCGAGTTCGTCGACGTCTATGTTGGAGAAGGGCAATTCGCCGTCAGTTTCAATATGACGTGAAAACAGGAACAGGGTTGACAGGATCGCCAAAGCCAAAAGCGGGAGAATAATTTTCAGCCAGAAAACCAGATGGGAATGAATGTTGTCATGGACCGCCATCGGTCTAGACCACTCCGGCGCGCAGACAGTCGTGGATGTTGAGAATACCGCTGGCCTTGCCGTCGCCTGCCGGATCAACCACAAACAGGCAGGTGATTTTCTTGTCTTTCATCAGGGCGACCGCCTTCTCCGCGATGGAGTGTGGATCGACTGTACGGGGGTTTTTGGTCATTACCTCGCCCGCCGTATGGCCAAGCAACCCATCCATGTGCCGCCGCAGGTCTCCATCGGTGACGATCCCTATCAACAATCCGGCCGGGTCGGTCACGCCGACAACACCAAAGCCTTTCTGGCTCATTACCAGCAACGCATCGCTCATCGGCAGATGATCGGGAACCAGTGGCAGGGCCTCCTGCCCATGCATGAGATCGGCCACCTTCATCAGCTTTGCACCGAGTTTGCCGCCCGGGTGAAAGGTGCGGAAATGTTCGGGGGTAAAACGACGGTGTTCCATCAATGCCAATGCCAATGCGTCACCCAATGCCAATGTCATTGTGGTTGATGTTGTCGGGACAATGCCGGTTCCACAGGCCTCTTCCGCCGCTGGCAGCAGGATCGCCACATCTGACTGTCGCAAAAGTGTCGAACCACCCTTGCTGGCGACACCAATCAGCGGGATACCGAAGCGACGGGTATGCGCGACAATATCGCTGAGTTCCGGCGTTTCGCCCGAATTTGACAGCACCAGCGCCACGTCGGCTTCTGTGACCATACCCAGATCGCCGTGGCTGGCTTCGCCGGGATGGACATATTGCGCCGGTGTCCCGGTTGAGGCGAGCGTTGCGGCAATCTTGCGCCCCACATGACCCGATTTTCCCATGCCCGAAACGATGACCCTGCCCTTGGCCTTCAGGATCAGATCCACTGCGGCTGAAAAACTGTTATCAAGCGAATCTGACAGAGCCGAGAGGGCGCGCGCCTCGATATCGATAACGCGGCGGGCCGTGGCAAGGAATGTTTCTGCGTCGGTCATCAGGTTCAATGCTTGAAAATATCGGTTTCGTCACCCCAACCCATCAGGTCGAGTATCGCGCGGGTCGGCAAGAAATCAAAGCAGCGCTGCGCCAGTTCCGTGCGGCCTTCGCGCGCCAGCCTTTGATCAAGTTCTGTCTTGAGTTGGTGCAGGTAAAGCACGTCAGATGCCGCGTATTCCCGTTGTGCTTCGGTCAGGGTTCCTGCGCCCCAATCCGAGGTTTGCTGTTGTTTGGAGACGTCAACGTTGATCAGCTCTTGCAGCAGGTATTTCAACCCGTGCCGGTCGGTGAAGGTACGGATCAGCTTTGACGCGATTTTGGTGCAGTAGACCGGGGCAGTCGTGACCCCGAAAGCGGCCTTAAGGGCGGCGACATCAAAGCGTCCGAAATGGAAAAGCTTCAGCGTTTCGGGATCGGTCAGCATTGCCTCTAGGTTTGGGGCGCTTTTCTGGCCGCGGCTGATTTGCACCAGATGGGCATCGCCGTCGCCCGAAGACAGCTGCACGAGGCAGAGCCGGTCGCGGGCCGGGTTCAGCCCCATGGTTTCGGTGTCGATGGCCACAATCGGTCCAAGGTTCAACCCGTCGGGTAGATCGTTCTTATGTAGATGGATCGCCATGTTTTATCCCTTGTCCGTGGGGCAGGACCGGTGGTTTCAAAAGCCAACTCCGTCGGCCAAGGCTTGGATACGGGAATCCCTGCTGTCGGACAAGGGCGCGGGTCTGCCCGCTGTGTCTTAGGGAACTAATCGGCCACTGCTTGCCACTATGGGGGTGGCAGACCTATGTTGAGTTCTGATGCGCAATTCCACGTATCCAGCGAAACACTGAGGGGGCGACCATGCAGAAAATTCAGGCGCAAGGTGTCCATCACATCACGCTGATGGGGGCGGACCGGCAGACGTCGATCGATTTCTGGGAAGGGGTGTTGGGTATGCCCTTTGTTTTTGATCAACCCAATCTGGACAATCCGGGCGAAGGGCATCTTTATTTTGATCCCGGTGATGGGCGCCTGATCACGGTGTTTTCCAACGAAGACAGGGTGCCTGATCCGACACCGTTCCGGACCCAGCCGGGGGAGGTGCATCACATTGCCTTCGCGGTGTCCAAGGCGAGCTTTTCGCAGGCGGTGGACCGGCTGGATGCACGCGGAATTTCCCATTCCGGTGTTAAAGATCGCGGGTTCATGGATTCGATCTATTTCCGCGACCCTCTGGGGCTGCTGATCGAGCTTGCCAGTTATCGGTTTGAGCCGCCATTCGGGTATACCCATGCTGATGTTCTGCACGAAGCACATCTGATCCGCGTGGCACGGGGGGACTATAGTATCGGTGAGGTTCATCTGGCCGATGCGATCGAAATACTTGTCGCGCGGCGGCAGGGTTCGCTGTCTTCGGATCGGCAACCGAAAGATCCGTATAGGCATGGCGGGAAATAGCGACCCCTAACATTTTTTGGTCAGGTGTGCGTGGATTTCAAATGTAAGATCAACGTTAAGGCGTTTCGAAAGCGCTTTCACACACATGGCCGGGCGCATCAAAAGAGGGCGGGTTTTCGCCCGCCCTCTTTGATCTGATCCATCGCAATTCGCAGTTCAGAGCAAACGCTGAACGTTGATGCCGAATGTGATTGCACCTATCATCTGGCCTGTTGCGGGATCATAAATCGGCAGTGAAGCCTGGCTTTGGTAGAACTGGGTGCTGTCATCGAATTCAACTTCGCTGATGTCCATATTACCGCTGCCGTCACCAAAGGTATTTTGCCATTTGCCTTCGTCGCCCTGCCAATAGTCGGATGTTTCGACACTTTGCGCGACGTTCAGGCCGCGGTTATCCATCACGAAAACCTCGGTCACGAAGCCCGCGGTTGCGGCAGACTGCTGGCGAAGCCATTCTGAGGAAGGGCGGGACAGCAGATCGGTGATCAGGTCACCGCCGCCAGCCTTGCGCTGGGCGCGCCAATCTAGATCGAGCTGGTCAATGTCAGCCTGCGACAAACTGGCGTGACGAACGTTCTGTTCGTTGATTGCCTGGATTAGTTCCGGGTTGGACAGCCATTTCTTGAGCTCGTTTTCGGCGTAGGCGGCAAGCGGAACGCGGTATACGTCTTCCTGGCCCGGCGTTGACAGCATGTAGAGCGTCACAACGTTTTGCATGTCATCCATCAGCGTGTGGGCAAATTCGGCGGTCGCCGCGACACCTTCCGGGCTGATACTGTCGGCCGAGCTGAGCGCCAACAGGTCGGATTGCTTGGCCTCCCAGATCTTGCTGACCGCTGCCAGTTCATTCTTGATTGCATCATTTGGCGGCGGGTTGATACCGGCGTCCGGCAGGCCGGTTTGAAGGGCAGCCAGAGAGACCTGGAAGACCCCGACGGTTTCCGTCAAATCCGCTGGCGTTCCAAGTGCAGTGGTCTTGGTCGCTATTCCACAGACATTGGTCGCGATCTGGTTTGCCAACATGCTCTGACGCCCGGCGATGCCGATCGACATGGCATCGCTTTGCAGCAGTTCCTGCGGGTTGGTGTATTCGCCGGTGATTTCCGTTGAAAGAACGATGGTTGCTTCTTTCAGTGCCTCGTTGGCACCGGCAATCACAGCCAGGTCGGCGGCAGAGCCTGCATTTGCCAGTATGTTGGTCGACGCGGTACGAACCGGATCCCAGGTGTCCTTGACACCCTTGAGGGCCTTGAGCGCACGGCGGCTACGTTCTGCGGACGGGATGCCCAAAGTGAGGTTCCCGTTCTCCAAGCCGCCTAAGATAGTTGCGAAGTCTTCCAGCGACACGCGCAGTTCTTCGCGGGCATTGTCCATGTCGATCTGTGCGGTCAGGCGGCAGCTGGCCGATGTGACCTGCTGGGTCAATGACCGGAGCTTACCGGCAAGATTGACCCGCGCCTTGCTGCCATCAAAAACCGCTTGGGCCAAGCCGGGTGCGGGGGCCAGCGTTACCATCCCGGCTAAGAATGCGGCACAGACGGATGCGACTGGCGCGAAGTTCAGCCTATTGTTCCCTGACATCACCAATTCCTTTTTCGTCGTATCGCACAACCCGGTCAGATGTGACCGCAAGTTCTGCATTGGCTTTCGGAGGCTCCTAAGCATGAGCGGTGACCTCCACGACACATTTTCTGGGCTTTTGACCGCCACCGCATCACCGCGGCGGTCAAATTCAGTTGGAGGCCTGAACCCAAACTTCGACCCGGCGGTTCAACGCTTTGCCACCCGAGGTGGTGTTGCATGCCGCCGGCGAAAGTTCGCCAAACCCGTTTGTAGAGATTTCGATGTTGGACAGGCCAGACGGTGCTGATGCCTTAATGTCAGCGGCGACCTGTTCTGCCCGCGCGATAGAGAGGCGCCGGTTGGCGTCGAATGCCCCATCTTCATCGGTGAAGCCAACGAAACTGACCCTTGTTCCTTGGGGTAGCGTTTCGAGATAGCTGGTTAGGCGGGCCATATCCAACAGGCCCTTTTCGTCGAGTTTGGACGAGCCGGTCCGGTAGCGGAACGTGGTCGAAAGCCGGTCCTGATCGATCATTGCGCCAAGCATTTCGCGCATCTGACTGGATTGATAGGGATCTGCGACAGGTTCCATCAATGAACGCGCACGCGCGCCCTTCAGGTCCTGCGTCGTCCTGATAATGCCCAGGCTGATAAAGCCGGATTTGGCAATAACAGCGTCAGAGTCGGCCGATGTAACGTAGTCCAAGAATTCCTGGGTGGACTCATCGGTGTTGTCCGAACGGTTGTAGAAGTAGAGGCGGCGCTGGATAGCATATTCTTCGGTCTTGGCCGAGAATTCATCCGGCGACGTCACGATGCCGCATTCGTTGGCAATCTGGACGGCCTTTGCACCGCGTTGGAAGGCAAAACCCACGAAACCGATTGCGGCGGGGTCCTCATTGATCTGCAGGGCCATTTGGTTGCTGTCTTCGACAATTTCGATGTCTGACACAGGAACAGCGTTCGAACCTTCGCCAAAAATGCGGTTGAAGAAGACCTGCTGGGTGTCGAAGCCATCTTCGTAGCCGTGAACCGCAATTTTGAGATCGGGTCCGCCAAACTCTGACCAATTGGTTGCCTGACCAGTATAGATGCGGTTCAGGTCATCGATTGACAGGGTATTGACCGGGTTGGTTGGATGCGTGATCGCGATGATGCTGTCCACAGCAACCACATGTTCCTGGGTCGGACTGACCATGTTACCGGCGCCGGAATCGCGCAATGCACGGGCTTCTTTGGGCGTGATCCGACGTGACGCCATGCCGATCTGCGTTGTTTTATCCAACAGCGCCTGGAATGCTTCATCCGAGCCTGTGGCGGTCACGAGGTATGTGCCCAATTCGTCGCCAAAGCCTTGATCTCCGATAAGCTTGTTGATCACCTGGCCGTTCTGCGAAGTGTTCGTCACTTCGACTTCCGCGTCGCGGAAATCGGAAAAGCCGGTCATCAGCAGCGGCATGAGACCGACAGCGATTGTATCAGAACCGGCAAAGCTGACATCGGCCGCAGCGGTTTCGAAAACCGGGCAGGCGTCGCCTTCGCAGCGTACACGGCTTGCGCTGATGCGCAGGTTCCCGAGGCTGGTTTTGATGATGTAGGTTTCGTCTGTGAATTCGACGAACTCGCCAACCAGATTGACCGTGCCATCGGCTGACTTCAGCGTCACAGTTTCTGCCAATGATCCGGTGGGCACAAGGCCTGCGCCGATGAGGGCAACTGTGCTGAGTAAGTTTCTACAGCGGAGTTTGTTCATTTTTACCACGGTAACTCTCCCAAGTGGTTCAACAGGTCATTTCAGTAGGATCGGTGTTGCTGGCGCTATCTTTCTTGGATGCACACGCTGGGTGTGGCGCTAACAACTCGATCCCATAGAGGTGGGTCGTTCAACCTGTGTTTGTATTCCAAATGTGTCATTATAGTGCGTTGATAGAGGTATTATTGCGAAAACGGAAACAAAAGGTACCGCCTATTCGCCATTAATTGCTGCTGCAAAGCGGGAACCGGACTCTCTTTTAACTTTTCCGGATATAGCAACCGCAGGTTGGACGGCATCAGCCGCCGCATGTTGTGATGAGGGCGCTTGTTGAAGGTTAGCGACGGATCGCAGGGTTTTTTGTGCCTGTTTGGCCATGGTCAGATAGTTGATCTTGACCACGGAAAAAGAAACGTTGTCCTGATTTGGGTCGCCCAAAGCCTCGATTGAGGCCAACAACAGGCGGGCGATTTCACAGCTGCGCTTTTTCCGGTTTTTCCGAAGCAGCTTTTCAATCTGTGGGTTGTCCAGATATTGCAGGCCATCGCTGGCGACGATGAAAATATCGCCTTCGCGAACCTCAAATGGATCTGCGGGGCAATCGGTTTTCGCGATATCCTCACCCATGATGACGGATGTCAGGCAGTTGCGATTGGGGTGGGTTTTTCCGGCTTCCGCATCGAGCATTCCGGATTTGACCAGAAAATCGATCTGCGGGCCCAGTGAATGATCTTCGTTCAACTGTTTAAGGATTCCGTCTCGGAAAAGGAACAAAGGTGAATCGCCGATCGATACCCAAAACAGCCGGTTCTCCACAAATACCGTCGAGACCAGCGTCGAACCCATGCCAGCCGATTTGGGGTTTTTGGCGACATGTTTCATGGTGGCCATATTGGCAGCTGCCGCAGCTTTGCAAAGCAGCGCGGGAATGTCGGTATTCTGATCGAGAAAGCTGTCGCATTCGAACTTGAGCTGGCGAAAAACTTCGCTGACAACTGTTTTGCTTGCGACATCGCCTGCCGCATGGCCACCCATACCATCAGCGAGAACGACTATACCGTAGGATGCGCCAATCGGGGCGTCTGCTACAACAGAGTCTTCCTGATAGTCACGGCTACCCTGGCTCACGGCCAGTGCGACATCAAAACCGGGTTCTTTGGTTCGCCACAACATATGTTTTCTCCGGTTCTAGCATGGATACCCGGGCGGATTACCACCCCGAGGGTCACTAAGATCGTGTTTTGGGAATCAAAAACTCGTTCACTGGTGACAGCGCCGAAAGCAACTGGGAAAACTGCCTTAAGCTCAGATGGCCGCGCCCTTGTAGGCATAAGTAGCAAGCCAGATGCCGCCGTCGCGCAGAACGGTGAAGTTCAACACAACTTCGTTTGCGGAGGTATTCTGTTCCAAGATGCCGACGAACGTGTCGGGGCCGGAAATCTCTTCACCCGTGCCGACATAAGCCTGAAGAATGTCACCAGTTTGCAGATCGCTGTTTACCTGTTCCGGGATATGAACTGCCACTGTCTGCCATTTGCCATTCACAAACCGGCTTTCGAACCTGGAACCGTTCAGGAAAACGAACTCCTGAACGACAGGCAATGCGGCTGTTTGTTCCGATGCAGAACCATCAACTGGGTTCTTCAGGCCGAAGGTAACCAGAATTTCACTCGCGGCACCGGGCTGAACGGTTTTTTGCAACACAGAACCGATTTCGTCGATTGAAGAGATCGGCTGGCCGTTGACAGAAGTAATCTGCACGCCCTTTTGCATCCATGATGCTGCCTGACCATTGATGGTATCAATTGTGTTCGGGGCAGCAGGCGATTGATCGAACGGCAAAGCAACCGACCATCCCGCCATGATCGAAGTGGCATCCAGTACCGTATCGTCAGAGTTTACAAATGCTGTTCCCGATGCCGCAGGAGCGGGCTCGGCTGCGGTTACAGGCTCGGCAACGACAAGTTTGGCCGGAAGAATTGCCGGAGTATCGCCATCGAAGTGCACTTCGAGCATTGCAGCAGGAACGACAAGATCCGGTTTCAGAAAGCTCAATCCTTGTGTCGGTTTGAGTGGACGATCTGCGGGCAGGATCAGGTCAGTGTTTTTGCCGGTTGTTAAGGCGATGGTCTGCAACACAACATTGCTGCGCGCCTCTACCTCGGGTGCTGCGGCCAAAGCTTCTTGCACAAAGGGCATAGCCTGTTCTGCTGCCTGCAATGGAACCGGTGTGGCGACCATATCGTAGGTTAGCGGAACGCTGACCTCACTATTGGGACCGACAGCGATACCGGCGGTCTGGATTTCCTCTGCGGGGACCGTCAACATGCCCGGACCACCGGAAGAAGCAGATTCATGTGTAACGGGGCCTGACTGGGTGTCGCTGGGTTGTTGCCCGATTGTCTGGGTGAGAACGGCGACGCCGATCAGGGCCATGGCTGCAACCGATGCCAACAGTAACCTTTTGCGGGCTGGCATGGTGACGATTGCGACAACATTCTCCTGTGTTTCGGGGATGTTGTTGGCGACAGGGCTGGTTTCAACGGGTTCTTCAGGCGCCGGGTCGGGCATCAGCACGGCTTCAGCTTCTACGTCGTCACCAGTGTCTTCTTCAGCGATAGCGTCAGTGTCCAGCAACATTTCTGGTGTATCTGACGTGACCTCATCATCGTCGATTTCGTTGAATTTTGCGGCAAGTGCTTCGTATGGATTTGGCTTTTTCGATACGGCCTCTGCCTCAGGGGTGACGATGTCGGCGGGCTCTTCTTCGGTGGTCAGATCTTCGTGCTGGAAGCTGTTGACCAGCTTAACGATTGTATCTTCGACGGGGTCGGCGCCGATTTGAACCGGCTTGGGCGCAGAGATCGCAGGCGCGGTGACCTCGGATGCGGTATCCTTGATCAGAGCAAGCCAGTCGGCTGCGCTCTGAATACGGTCCCGTGGCAGGACGCGAAGCGCCATGTCAATTGCGTCGAGGAAGGGTTTGTCGTACCCGACAGCCTTTTCGCTAAGGGGCACACAGGGATCCGGGTCGTTGCCCGCGATGGCCGCAAGCCGGGACTGACTGTTAGGCGGCGCTTCTCCCGCGATCAGATGGTAGAAGGTTGCCGCCAGCGCATAAAGGTCGCTTGACGGGTATTGCGGGCTGCCAGCGAGATAGAACTCTTGCGGTGAATATCCATCTTTGACCACCCGGAAAGCGGACTGGGCCCGATCAGATTGCTGAAGTTCCTGGCGCGCAGCGCCGAAGTCGATCAGGATCGGCTTGTTGTCACCGTCGATCAGAATGTTGTCGGGCGAGATGTCGCGGTGCAGTATCTTCTTGCCGTGCATGAAATCAATCGCTTCAAGCAACTGAACAAGCATCGCCTTGACTTCGGACGGCTTCAGCCCGTGGTTCTTGTCGCTGAGAGTATCATGAAGGTCGCGCCCATCAATGAAATCAAGCGCCATATAGGCTGTCTGGTTGTCTTCAAAGACCTGATGCACACCAACAATGTTGGGGTGCCGCAGTTTGGAAAGGCTTTTCGCCTCTTGTACGAACAGCTTCACAATGGACCGGAAATCGGCGTGATGTTCGCGCGAACGCGCGCGCACAGACGAATTGCTGCGGTGGCAGAAAGAGCTTGGGAAGCATTCCTTGATTACGACCTTGCGGTCCAGGCTGTCACGGGCTGTGTAGGTAATGCCAAAGCCGCCACTGTTGAGGAAGCTCTCGATCGTGAACTGACCTTGCAACAGACTTTCACCTGACTGCAGGTGGCCCGATTCATCTTCGAATTCTACATAGTCTTCGATTTTGTGTGCAGAGCCCATGTTTCACCACATTCTTGTAGGTCGGATGACAGTCCTTAAAGTTGACTTCGATTGTCGCCATCGGTTTCGCTTATTGCGTGTATGTCGCTGAAATGTGGCTGAATAGTGGTAAGTAGAAATGGGTTTGTGGCAACAATGTGAAAAATGATCTTGAATAGAAGGCGGTTTTTTCCTTTCATTATAAAGCTTTAAACGGGTACCGAGTGGGAATCTTCTTGGGCTTTCCCGCCAAGAGATGATCGGTTCTTGATGCTGCTCACATCGGAATTTGTGCTGAATGTCAGTATGTTGTACCGATTCCCGCACGGGATAACCCGATGTATATGGGTGAGTCGTTCGGCTTCACATTCAGGGCGAAAGCGAGATTGTGGGGCGATTGAGAAAGCGTCAAACCACCGACAAATGGCCATTCTGCTTTCGGTTGTTTGCCGTATGCATCTATCGCCTTTTGCGAACTCTTTAAAACCTGGGCGCGATTCATTTTCGACGTCTGGTTGACTCAACAATGGACGATAACGGGGATTGAGATTGTACCAACCTTCTGGTAGGTAGGTCAAAATTGTGCAGATGCCTGCCCACTTGTCACGGATGTGAGTCCCTGACTTCGGATTGAAACGATTGTAGAAGGCAAAGGTTGAGATGGAGTTGAACGCAGATTTCACGGCCCGTGTGGTCGTTCATTCCGAGACACTGGAATGGCAAGCCTCGCCGATGGCGGGGGTTGACCGGCGGATGCTGGACCGGATCGGGGATGAGGTTGCGCGGGCCACAACGATTGTCCGCTATGCACCCAAGAGCCATTTTTCACCGCATACCCATACCGGAGGTGAAGAATTCATCGTGCTTGAGGGGGTTTTTCAGGACGAACATGGGGATTTTCCTGCGGGATCTTATGTGCGCAACCCGCCGACATCCTCGCATACACCGGGTTCGGACAAAGGCTGCGTCATTTTCGTCAAGCTCTGGCAGTTTGCGCCCGAAGACCGGACCCAGATCATGATCGACATGAACAAGATGGAGCCTGTCGCAGCGGCGGGTCGTACGGGTGTTTCGGTTGTGCCGCTGTTTCACGACGCCCGGGAAACCGTGCGGATGGAACATTGGGCACCCGGTGCTGCGGTAACGATGGATCTGCCGCAGGGGGGTGAATACCTTGTTCTGGAGGGGGGTTTTTCCGAAGGCGGGGATACATTGAACAAAGGAAGCTGGCTTCGCCTGCCGGTGGGCGGCACATTGTCTGCCAAGGCCGGTCAAAACGGTGCCAAGGTCTGGATGAAGCTGGGCCACATTCCGCACGCCAAACCGCCAGCGGTTTGATCCTAGCCCTATGGATACAAAAACGGCACTGCTTGACGCTGCGGAAAATGCGGCCCGTGCTTTTGGCATCGACGGGTTCAGCTATGCTGATCTGGCCAAGAAAGTAGGGATACGCAAAGCTTCGATCCACCACCATTTTCCAACCAAAGACGATTTGGTTATCGCTTTGATGAGGCGATATACCAATGATCTGATCGCTAGTCTGGATAAGATCGATGCCGTGTCCGAAACCGCGGGACAAAGGCTGCGCCAGCAAATCGCACGTTACAGGTTGGCGCTGCAAGGGGGGCAATCACTCTGTCTTTGTGCGGCGCTATCGGCGAGTCGTGACAGCCTGAGCCCGGAGGTTGTTGCTGAACTGGGCAGCTACCGAAAAACGATGCTGGTCTGGTTGGCGGACGTTTTCGCAAAAGGGACCGCGGACGGAACAATCCTGAATGTCGGCAAGCCCGAAAACGATGCCGCCGCCTGCCTTGCGGTGCTGGAAGGCGCACAACTGTACGCCCGTGCCGAGGAGAATCTGAACCGTTTTGATGAAGCGGTCGCGCAGATAATCGGCCGGATTCTCTAGAAAGCCGGGTGGATACCGGAAAGGTCCGCAAGACAAAAAACCGGCCCAACGACTGAATTTGCTTGCCACATGAGCCTCAGCGGATACCGTCGGGAAATAACAAAAAATGGGAGGATGATTATGAACCTTATTGGAAACCTGATCTCGACGGCTGCGTTTGTGACGGGTCTGACCTTGGCAAGTGCCGCCGCCGCCCAGGATTGCCCGCGTGGCGATCTGGATGAGCGTTTTTGTGACGTAGACGGTGATCTGGTCGCAGATATTCCGGCGGACGCCGCAGATTGGCTGGACCCGGCCGAACTGATTTTTGCATACACTCCGGTAGAAGACCCCGCGGTCTACAAGACCGTCTGGGCAGAGTTCCTGGCCCATATGGAAGAAAAGACCGGAAAGAAAGTCGTCTTCTTCCCGGTTCAGTCAAATGCTGCCCAGATCGAAGCGATGCGGTCGGGTCGCCTGCATATCTCAGGCTTCAACACCGGATCAAACCCGCTGGCAGTAAACTGCGCTGGTTTCCGGCCCTTTACCATCATGGCGAGCCTGGACGGCCATTTCGGCTATGAAATGGAGATTCTGACCTATCCCGGATCGGGCATCGAGAAGGTAGAAGACATCAAAGGCAAGCAGATGGCGTTCACGTCTGAAACCTCCAACTCTGGATTCAAGGCACCTTCGGCGATCCTCAAGGCGGATTTCAACATGGTGGCAGGAACCGATTTTGAGCCGGTCTTTTCGGGCAAGCACGACAACTCGATCCTCGGTGTTGCTAACAAGGATTATCCGGCGGCATCGATCGCGAACTCTGTACTGTCGCGGATGATCGAACGTGAAGTCATCAAGCCTGATCAGGTGGTTTCCATCTACAAATCGCAGACCTTCCCGACCACTGGCTTTGGTGTTGTCTACAACTTGAAGCCCGAATTGCAGGAACAGATCCGCGATGCGTTCTTCAGCTTCAACTGGGATGGCACCGCCTTGCAGGCAGAATTCGAAAAATCGGGTGAGGGCCAGTTCCTTCCGATGAATTACAAGGAATTCTGGGAAGTGATCCGCAAAATCGACACGGCAAACGGCGTGTCCTACGCTTGCGAATGAACTGAAAAATAAAGGCGGCGCGGCGTGATCTGCGCCGCCTTTCAATAAAAATCGCGGGGGGCGGGCATGCTGCGGCTGGAAAAGCTGACCAAGACATATCGGACGGGCGATATGGCGTTGAAAGCCGTGGATCTGGAGATACCTTCGGGCCAGGTCCTGGCGCTGATCGGGCCTTCGGGGGCGGGGAAATCAACGCTGATACGTTGCATCAACCGGCTGGTGGAACCGACCAGCGGTAAGGTCTGGCTGGGCGATGTAGAACTGACAGGGCTTGGTTCGGCGGCTTTACGCCGCGAACGCCGCCGGATGGGAATGATTTTTCAGGAATATGCGCTGGTCGAACGTCTGACGGTGATGGAAAACGTCCTGTCGGGGCGATTGGGCTATGTCGGGTTCTGGCGCAGCTTTACCCGCCGGTTTCCACAATCCGACATTGACGAGGCATTTCGGTTGCTGGACCGCGTGGGTCTGTTGGAAATGGCCGACAAGCGGGCTGATGAGCTATCGGGCGGCCAACGCCAGCGGGTGGGCATCTGCCGCGCGCTGATCCAAAACCCGGCACTTTTGCTGGTGGATGAACCAACCGCGTCGCTTGACCCCAAGACCAGCCGCCAGATCATGCGGTTGATCTGCGAATTGTGCGCCGAACGCGGGCTGGCGGCGATCATCAACATTCACGATGTGGCGCTTGCCCAGATGTTCGTGCAGCGCGTCATTGGCCTGCGTTTCGGGGCGGTTGAATTCGACGGGCCGCCCGATGCGCTGAGCTCGG
>JAOUMG010000300.1 GCA_029881635.1 Paracoccaceae bacterium
TGAAACCCAAGCCAGCCGCACCGAGGGCGCGAAGGGCACCGCCCTGCTGGCCGAAGCTGTCAGCGCCTATCGCGACGCCCTCACCATCCGCACCCGTGCGGATCACCCGGTGGACTGGGCCATGACGATGCAGAACCTCGCGATTGCCCTTCAAGCCCAAGCCAGCCGCACCGAGGGCGCGAACGGCACCGCCCTGCTGGACGAAGCTGTCAGCGCCTATCGCGATGCCCTCACTGTCTTCACCCGCAAGGATCACCCGGTGGAGTGGGCCATGACGATGCAGAACCTCGCGGGCGCCCTTGAAACCCAAGGCAGCCGCACTGAGGGCGCGGCGGGCACCGCCCTGCTGGCCGAAGCTGTCAGCGCCTATCGCGACGCCCTCACCATCCGCACCCGTGCGGATCATCCGGTGCAATGGGCGATAACGCAGGAGAATATGGCGGTTCTGGAACTGACACGCGCAGCGCATGACAGCTGCCCCGATCCGCGCCCGCATCATGAGGCAGCACTCGCCCATGTTGACGCGGCGCTGGAAGTTTATGACCCCGACCACATGGCCTATGACCACGGAACTGCCACCCGCCTGCGTAACCAGATTTTGCAGCTTCTGGCGTGAAATCGGGTCGGTATCTCCCTGCCGAAAACCGTTAATGCAGCTGATTTCATCAACTTGACCTTGGTTTCACTTGTGAAACCTCACACTCCTGTGGCCCCCACACCCCGCACCGGCGCTTTCCCGCCGTGCCCGTCTGGCCCCCGCCGTTCCAATCGGATAATCTCTTTTCTGGACCAGTTGATGAGGCGACGATGCAGCGTTATGAATACAAGGTGATCCCGGCCCCCTTTCGCGGTGAAAAGGCCAAGGGGGCGAAAACCCCGGCCGACCGTTTCGCCCATACCCTGACCGGCCTCATGAACGAAATGGCCGCCGATGGCTGGGACTTTCACCGCGCCGATACCCTGCCCGCGGAGGAACGCGCCGGCCTGACGCGCAAGGTGACGGTCTACCAGAACCTGCTCACCTTCCGCCGTGCCCTCGCCCCCGCCGCAGCACCTTACGAAGCACCCGCCGCCCCAGAACCCGCCGAACTGCCCCGCGTGCCGCTGAAGGCGCGCGAACCGGTTCCCGATACCGCGCCGCGGATCTCGGTCCGCGACGACAGCGTCCCGCTGGCCCCGACCATCAAGCTTGGCGCCGCCGCCATACCTCAGGGCGATGAAAAGGCCAAACCCGCCGGCGAACCGGCCGATTGATCAGCCCCCGATATCGAGCGCCAGCGCATGGATACGGCCCACGAGGTCGCGACCCAGCGCGGCATGAACCGCCCGGTGCCGCTCAATCCGGCTCATCTCCTTGAAAACCGCGGCCCGGATCAGCACATTGAAATGAGTTTCCCCACCCTCGCGGTGACCCGCATGGCCCCGATGGCTTTCGCTGTCATCGACAACTTCTAGATTTTCGGGGGCAAATGCCGCCGTCAACCGCGTCTCAATTTCCTCAGCAACGCGCATTTTTCGCCTGACCCCCTTTAAAGACCCAGAAAATACCCTAGACTTGGCCGCCCGAGTCGGAAAGCCAACAATCCGAGGACCCTATGACAAGAAGCGATCCTTTTGGTTTCGATATCTCTGCCGCTTCCGATAAAAAGAAGCGTTCCAGAGGCAAGAGAGGCATGTCTGGCGCCTTTGAAACCTCAACCCGGCAATGCGATTCTGTCGGCTGCACCGAAACCGGCCAGTACCGGGCGCCCAAATCGCCCGACCATCTGGATGAGTTCTTCTGGTTCTGCCGCGACCATATCCGCGAGTACAATCTGAAATGGAATTTCTTTCAGGGTCAGACCGATGCGGAGTTCCAGGATTTCCTCGACAAGGACCGGGTCTGGGGCCGCGAGACCAAACCCTTTGGCAAGCTCGGTGAAGAAGACCGCGCCTGGCAGCGGCTGGGGGTTGAGGATCCGATGGAGATCCTCGGCTCCAACGCCACGCGCAATCCGGGCCGCGCCGCCAGCGGCCGCCGTCTGCCGCCTACCGAGCGCAAGGCGCTCGATATTCTCGAGGCGCGCGATAACTGGACCCGGCCCGAAATCCGCAAACAGTACAAATCGCTGGTCAAGGATCTGCATCCCGACATGAACGGCGGCAACCGCGACGACGAAGAGCGGCTGCAAGAAGTTGTCTGGGCCTGGGACCAGATCAAGGAAAGCCGCAATTTCCGCGACTGATCACGCGCGCCCACGCGGATGGAATTGGCTTTGTCAGCCGTGCTAAGGGTGCCGGGAGCCGCTTAACAGGGAATGGAACCGCCAATATGGGTCGCTGGGTCGCCGACGCTGTCAGGAAAATCGAAGCCGATTATCAACGCTCTGCGGATACCCATCTGTTCAAGCTGACGATCCCCCGGCTGGACGGGATCGACATCTATCTGAAGGACGAAAGCACCCACCCGACCGGCAGCCTGAAGCATCGCCTCGCCCGGTCCTTGTTCCTTTACGCGCTTTGCAACGGCAAGATCACCGAAACCACCACGGTGATCGAGGCATCGTCCGGCAGCACCGCCGTATCGGAGGCCTATTTTGCCCAGATGCTGGGTGTCCCCTTCACCGCAGTGATGCCCAAAACCACGGCACAGCGGAAAATCGACATGATCACGCTTTACAATGGCCAATGCCATTTCGTCGATTCCGCCCCGCAAATGCATGATGCCGCCGTCAGACTGGCCGAGGAAACCGGCGGCTATTTCATGGATCAGTTCATGTATGCCGAACGCGCCACCGACTGGCGCGGCAACAACAACATCGCCGAAAGCATTTTTTCGCAGATGGAACGCGAACCATTCCCCATTCCCCACGCAATCGTCATGAGCGCGGGAACCGGCGGCACCTCGGCCACGCTCGGCCGCTACATCCGCTTCAAGGGCTACGCGACCGAACTGACGGTCGTGGACCCGGAAAACTCGGTTTTTTACGACAGCTACATGACCAATGACCCGACCCTGACGGCAAGCTGTTCAAGCAAGATCGAGGGGATCGGCAGGCCCAAGGTCGAACAATCGTTTCAGCCCGGCGTAATAGATCACATGATCAAGGTCCCGGATGCCGCCAGCGTGGCCACGATTCTCTGGCTTGAAAAACTGATCGGGCGCAAGGCCGGGCCGTCGACCGGCACCAATCTCTGGGGCGCGCTGCAAATCGCCCAAAGCATGGTCAGGGATGGCAAAAAGGGGTCCATCATCACTGTGATGTGCGATAGCGGCGAACGCTATCTGAACACCTATTACGACCCCGATTGGGTCAGCAAAACATTTGGTGACCTGCGGGAACACCAGGAAATCCTGAACCGCTGGATCTGACGGGCCGCACGGTCCGGCGCGCAGCACAAAGCGCGCCGGATTTGTATGGAAACGGCATTTCGCAACTCTCGATCAGCAAAGCGCTGATGTCGGTTTAGGCAGGCTTGAAGATCATCGCCACACCGTTCATGCAGTACCGCTTGCCCGTTGGCTTGGGTCCGTCGTTAAAGACATGGCCCAGATGCCCGCCGCAGCGGCGGCAATGGACTTCGGTGCGTTTGCCAAGAATGCCCCAGTCGGCTTTGGTGGCAATGGCATTGGGCAATGGCTGCCAGAAGCTCGGCCAGCCGGTCCCGCTGTCATATTTATGTTCCGACGAATAGACCGGCAGATCGCAGCCTGCACAATGGAAGGTGCCCGCGCGCTTTTCACCGTCAAGCGGGCTGGAAAACGGCCGCTCGGTGCTTTCCTTGCGCAAGACCGCAAATTGCTGCGGGGTCAGCGCTGCCCGCCATTCGGCCTCGGTCCGTTCGATCTCGAACCCGGAGGCGGCATCTGCCGGGCGCGAATTCCCCCCCGCAAGGATCATGGCAAGTCCGGTGCCGCTGAGGGCGATGAATTTTCTGCGCGAAGTCATAATGTCATTCCTGTCTTGGGTCGTTCAATTGATCTGCGTGCAGAATGCCCGAAAGTTTCCGTAACAAGGGTAAAATCCCGGGGCCGCGAATTCACAGTTCCGGGATCAGGCTGAAATGTCAAAATCGGCATAAAGGGTCGTTCCGGCACGCCCTGCCCTTGCACCCTATGACGATATGTTCCATCAAAGCCGAATTGGCGCGCCCTAGGAAAGGGTGCCATCAGGATATGGCGGACGAAATGTTGGATCAGATAGCAAAACCCACCGAAGAAAT
>JAOUMG010000301.1 GCA_029881635.1 Paracoccaceae bacterium
GACACAAAGGCCTGGCCCCCTTTGACGACGCCAGCGCCAATGCCTGCCGCCGCATTATCACTGCCGCCGCCTGCCACGATAACATCTGATGATAACCCGAACCGTGCCACCAGTTCTGGCCGCAAATAGCCGGAAATGTCGGACCCTTCGACCAGCCGCGGCATATGTTCACGGCCCAGCCCGGCAGCAGCCAACAGGGCGTCGCTCCAATCTCGGGCCCCGGTATCCAGCCAACTGGTTCCAGCGGCATCTGACATTTCGGTGACATGGTCACCGGTCAGCCACAGCCGAAGGTAATCTTTGGGCAAAAGCACCTTGGCGATCTTGGCAAAAACCGCTGGTTCATTTTGTCTGACCCAGCTCAGTTTCGGTGCGGTAAAGCCCGGAAAGACGATGTTGCCCGTAATGGCACGGAATTGCGGATCGGCATCCAGGGCAGCAGCCTCGACATGCGCGCGGGTATCGTTCCACAAGATACACGGGCGCAACACATCGTCGGCGGCATCCAACAAGACCGCACCGTGCATCTGGCCCGATAGGCCAATACCGCGAATGGCCGATAGATCATGATCTGAAAGAGCCCTTAGAACGATCTCCACGGCGGCAATCCAATCGGCGGGCGATTGTTCCGACCAGCCGTCTCTGGGTCGTGACACCGTAAGTGGTGCTGTCGCTTCGGCCAATACCTGCTGGGTATCGTCTATCAACACCCCCTTCAGGCCGGAGGTGCCAAGATCAAGACCCAGATACATCAGGCGGCCTTATCCGGCTGCTTTCCAAGAATGATCATGCTGAGGATGTCTTCATCCGTAACCTCATTCACATTGACTGTTCCGACCAGCTGACCGTTTTTCATCACGCTGGCCCGGTCACAAAGCTTCATCACATTGTGGATGTCATGTTCGATCAGGAAAATGCCAAGGCCCTGTTTTTTCAGCTCTTCGATCAGTTCGGCCACCATCTGGGTTTCATGGGGTCCCAGCGCTGCTGTCGGTTCATCCATGATCAGAATACGGGCGTTGAAATAAACCGCGCGCGCGATGGCGACGGATTGACGCTGACCCCCCGAAAGGGCGGAAACCGGGACATTGAATTTTTTGAAGTTCGGGTTTAGCCGGTGCATAATCTTGCGGGTTTCGGCCTCCATCTTGGCGTCGTCCACAAATCCAGCCGCTGTAATAATCTCACGGCCCAGAAACAGATTTGAAGCCGCATCAAGGTTATCTGCCAGCGCCAGCGTCTGATAAATCGTTTCGATGTTCAGCGCACGGGCATCACGAGGGTTATTGATCTCGACTTTCTTGCCGTCGATCAGGACTTCCCCGGAATCTGCCTTATATGCGCCAGATAGGCATTTTATCAGCGTCGATTTTCCTGCACCGTTATGGCCCAGCAGGCCCACAACTTCGCCAGCGTGAAGATCAACGGTTACGTGATCGACAGCCTTGATACCGCCGAATGCGATTGAGATATTTCGAAGCTCAACCAGCGGGGTTTCAGGTTTCTGTGTCATGGCCATCCCCTATTTGGCTTTGCGGCGGTAAAGATTGTCGAGATAGACGGCAAGAACGAGAACACAGCCCACCACGATCTGCTGAATTGCCGTATCAAACCCGATCAGCACCATGCCGCTTTGCAGGCTTTGCATCACCAGCGCACCCAGAATCGCGCCATAGATCGTACCGATCCCACCACCTAGAGAGGTGCCGCCGATGACGGCTGCAGCGATCACGTAAAGCTCGTCCAGCACCCCGAGGGCATTGGTGGCCGAATTCAGCCGTGCCGAGGCGACAGAACCGGCAAGACCTGCAAGCATCCCCATCAGCGAAAAGATTTTCAGTGTGACCCAGCGGGTGTTGATCCCGGCAAGGGCCGCGGCCTCTGGATTGCCGCCAATCGCAAACACGTAGCGGCCAAAACGGGTCCGGGTCATCAGGATCGTCATGAGTATCCCCACAACGATCAGGATCAATACCGGAATGGCAAAACCATGACTGATGAACAAACCTTCTGGTGGAACCTCGGTTCCGGTTTTTTCGGCCCATGCTTTTACGATGCCCTTGGGCCAAGGATAGGCGTTGACCAACAGCACGGCGCCAAGGGCGGTACCGCAGCCAAGCGCGCCGAGGAAATACTCAGCCCACATCGGTCGCAAGGTGAATTCATGTTTGCGGCGCTGGGCACGGCCCGCGATCAGCAGGTATATGATGCCGACACAGGCGAGCGCGCCGACAATCCAGCTTCCGGTAGCACCGACCGCCCCATAGGGACCGCCACCCAGAAGGGCAAAGGTTGAATCGACAGGCGAGATTGTTTTTCCGCCGGCGGCCAGAAATGCTGATCCGCGCCAGACCAACAACCCGCCAAGCGTTACGATAAAGGCCGGAATGCCGCGATAGGCAATCAACCAGCCCTGCAGCGCCCCGATTATTCCCCCACAGGTAATTCCAACCGCTACGGTGAGAACCCAGATCATGGGGTGACCAAGGCCAAGGAACTTCGGCAGAATCTCAACCTGCAATATGCCCATGATCATGGCAGTAACGCCCAGCATGGCCCCAACCGAAAGATCGATATTGCGGGTGACGATGACCAGAACCATGCCCGTGGCCATGATCCCGATGGAAGATGTCTGCACCGACAGGTTCCACAGGTTGCGAGGCGTTAGAAACGCGCCAAAATCATTAAAAAACACGCCATAGAAATGAAACCCAAGCCAGATCAACATCAACGCGCCAAGCATACCCAACAGGCGGGTATCAATTTCGGTTGCGCGCAGAAACCGGCCAATCGGACCCATATTTACGGTTTGGGCGGGGGAATCGTTTGTAACAGTCGAGGTATCTTGGGGCATATCCTGGTCCAACGCTGCGGAATGTGGGTGGAAACAGGCGGCAATGGCGCAAGCGCATTGGCCAACCATCTGAAATCATATGCACTGGGCGAATCGAATGATCTGCAGAACGAAAGGTAGTGTGCGGCGCCCGTCTCTTTGGCGGGCACCGCCACAAGTCAGGCTGTTACTGGCAGGCTGGAACGCCGTCCATCGCACCTTCGCAGGCCTGCTCTCTCGAGATATGGCCCGCGTTGATCGCAACATCGAGGTTATCCTTGGTGATGGGTGTCGGCGACAGAAGGATCGCGTTCATCTCAACACCTTTTTCACCGCCGTTGAACATCGATGCACCGGGAACCTCGTTCATCGCGGCCCCGCCAGCCAAAGCGGCAGCGATTTCGCCGGCAGCCTTGCCAAGTTGGCGGCTGTCTTTCCAGACCGAAACCGTCTGGCTTCCGCGTGCCACGCGATTGATCGCGGCTAGGTCGCCATCCTGGCCACCAACCGGAATGACAAGACCCTGTGCCGCCAATGCCGCAACCACACCGCCCGCCATGCCGTCATTTTCAGACAGCACCGCGTCGACGTCGTTATTATTGGCCGTCAGGATCTGTTCCATGTTCTTCTGGGCATTTTCCGGCTTCCAGCTATCGGAGAAAGCTTCGCCGACAATCTTGATCTTGCCTGCGGCAACATCGTCGCCGATGACCTCCATCATGCCTTCAAGAAGAAATGCGGCATTAGGGTCGCCGGGATCGCCCTTGATGATGGCATAGTTGCCTTCGGGTACGACGGCCGAAACTGTTTCTGCGATGATCCTGCCGACGCCCTTGTTGTCAAAGGTCAGGTAGAACGTGCGGGCATCTTCGATCAGGCGGTCGTAGCCGATGACCGGAATACCTTCCGCTGCGGCGCTTTCAATGGCCGGACCGATAGCGTCCTTATCCCAGGCATTGATAATCAGCGCATTGGCGCCCTGTGCGATCAGCGCTTCGATATCGGTCAACTGCTTTGCCGAGGATGACTGCGCGTCTGCGGAAATGTACTTGTCGCCCGCCGCTTCGATAGCGGCCACCATTGCCGCTTCGTCAATTTTCCAGCGCTCTTCCTGGAAGCTTGCCCAAGATACACCGATGATATTGCCTTCGGCCAGTGCGGTAGATGAAAAGCCTGCTGCCATGACGACAGCGGCCAGAATAGTCTTCTTCATTTCTTCCTCCCTATTGGGCAAACGCCCGAAACGGCAGATTCGCCGGTCTGCCTCAAACCTGCCGATAATAAATTTACTTGTCAAATTAAAAAATGCCCCTAATATCGGTAAAGCAGCCCGAGTGGCCAGTCTAAGGCCGCTAATCGCGGCTGCAG
>JAOUMG010000302.1 GCA_029881635.1 Paracoccaceae bacterium
GCGCTGGACGCCAAGGATCCGACCGTTGCGAAATACCTGAAGGGCCCACTGCTGAACCGCCGGGGCATTCCAGCGGCCGAATTGCGGCTTGCACCGGGTTTCATCCGTTAGGTTTTTTGTCAAAAACCAATAACGGCAGGGTTGCTGGGAACACAGGCAGAGTCTGCAGGCTTACTGCTGATATTCACCTGTTGCGCCGTTAGGTTGTCTTCCCGCGCATCAGACGAAATCGCTGACCGCATAACCCTGAATATATAGCAGCGCCGAAAGATCCCCGTGATTGATGCGGACCTCGCACTGCGCGGCAACCGAGGGTTTCGCGTGCAGCGCCACGCCGGTGCCGGCACGGTGAAGCATGCCCAGGTCGTTGGCACCGTCGCCGACTGCAATGACGTCGGCTGGGCTGATCCCAAGCCGGGTGCCGATTTCTTCAAGAGCCGCAATCTTGGCGTCACGCCCAAGGATCGGCCGGGTCACCTCGCCGGTCAGCTTGCCGCATGAGGTTACGAGCTTATTGGCGCGGTGTTCGTCGAAACCCAGATGCTCAGCGACCGCGCAGGTGAAATCAGTGAACCCGCCCGAAACCAGGGCTACGTATCCACCATTTGCTTTCATCGTGGCGATAAGGGAACGGCCGCCGCTGGTATAGGTGATGCGTTCTTTGATGACCTGGGCAATGACAGCAACCGGCAGGTTGCGCAAAAGACTGACACGTTCGACAAGGGCGGCCTCGAAGTCCAGCTCTCCGTTCATTGCCCGCGCCGTGATGGCGGCAACTTTCGGGCCGTAGCCTGCCATGTCTGCGAGTTCGTCAATGCATTCCTGCCCGATCATCGTGCTGTCCATATCGGCAAGCAACATTCTCTTGCGGCGCCCGACTTTGGGCTGGATCACCAGATCAAGGCCTATGTCTTGCAGGTCTTGCCAGACTTGCCAGCGGTTCTCCGGAATGGTTTCCAACGCGAATTCAGCAGCGATGCCGGGGTTGAGCCATTCCGCCGCGCCGCCGCCCCAGGCATTTCGCAAGGCCTCCACCGTTGCCCGGTCCAGATTGGCGCGGGCCGGATTGGCAAGAAGTGTGGCAATGAACATCGGAGGTTTTCCCCTGATTGGCGGGCGCGCAGTCGCAAATGTGATCCTGAGCGGCGCATTAGAACAATTTTCCCGCTTGCACCAGCCGGGGCGCAGGCGTATTTCCACAAGTGGGCCACCCTTCCCCAACGAAGGGCAGATATCTGGAAGGATACTATGACTACACCGACGATCCCGGCCGCGCGGCCGGCAAATCCGCGTTTTTCGTCTGGGCCTTGTGCCAAAATCCCCGGTTATTCCCTGAACATGCTGTCGGACGCGCCTTTGGGCCGATCGCACCGTGCTGCCGTGGGGAAATCCAAGCTGGCCGAGGCGATCGATCTGACCCGCGAGGTGCTGGGCGTGCCAGCGGGGTACCGTATCGGTATTGTCCCCGCCTCCGATACCGGCGCTGTCGAGATGGCGCTTTGGTCATTGCTCGGCGCGCGTCCGGTCGAGATGCTGGCCTGGGAAAGTTTTGGCGAAGGCTGGGTGACGGATGTGGTCAAGCAGTTGAAGCTGGAGGCGACCGTTCGCAAGGCGCCTTACGGCGAAATCGTCAATTTTACCGAGGTCGATTTTGACAAGGACGTGGTGTTTACCTGGAACGGAACCACCTCGGGGGTTCGGCTGCCTGACGGAAATGCGATACCAGCAGATCGTGCAGGACTGACGATTTGTGATGCGACATCGGCAGCCTTCGCGATGGACCTGCCTTGGGACAAGCTCGATGTGGTGACATTCAGTTGGCAAAAAGTGCTGGGCGGTGAGGGCGGGCACGGGATGCTGGTTCTGTCTCCGCGCGCGGTCGAACGGTTGGAAAGCTATCTGCCAGCCTGGCCCCTGCCGAAGATTTTCCGGCTGACAAAGGGCGGCAAGCTGATCGAGGGTATTTTCAAAGGCGAAACCATCAACACGCCGTCGATGCTGGCGGTTGAGGATTATCTTGTGGCGCTGAAATGGGCCCAAGGGATCGGTGGACTGGCCAGCCTGATCGCGCGGGCAGAGGCCAACGCACGGGCGGTGCGCGATTTCATCGCGGACAAGGATTGGATCGCCGATCTGGCGGTTGATCCGGCAACGGCTTCGACCACATCGGTTTGCCTGAAGTTTACCGACCCGCGGATTGCGGACGGGGCAGGCTTTGCCAAGGCGGTAGCCAAACGGCTGGAGGTCGAGGGCGTCGCACTGGATGCGGGTGCTTACCGCGATGCGCCGCCGGGTTTGCGTATCTGGTGCGGCTCTACCGTTGAAACGTCGGACGTTGAGGCGCTTATGCCGTGGATCGAGTGGGCCTATGCCACTGAGATCGCAGCCCAAAAAACCGCTGCCTGAAACACCCCGGTATTTCCCGCAACCGCGCGGACCTCTTTTCACATGACACCCGCCTTCGCGGGTATGACACAGGAGCCCATCATGGCACCCAGAGTTCTCGTATCAGACAAACTTTCCGAAACCGCCGTCCAGATATTCCGTGACCGGGGGGTTGAGGTTGATTACCTGCCCGATCTGGGCAAGGACAAAGACAAGCTGCTGGAAGTTATCGGCCAGTATGACGGTCTTGCCATCCGGTCGGCCACCAAGGTCACCGAAAAGATGCTGGCGGCAGCGGCCAATCTGAAAGTGATCGGTCGCGCCGGAATCGGGGTCGACAATGTCGATATTCCGGCAGCGTCGAAGAAAGGCGTGATTGTCATGAACACGCCCTTCGGAAACTCGGTTACTACAGCCGAACATGCCATTGCGATGATGTTCGCGGTGGCGCGGCAACTGCCGGAGGCCAGCACCTCCACCCATGACGGCAAGTGGGAAAAGAACCGTTTCATGGGGGTGGAGCTGTTCAACAAGACCCTCGGTGTGATTGGCGCGGGTAATATCGGCGGCATCGTCTGCGACCGGGCTTTGGGCCTGCATATGAAGGTCGTGGCCTATGACCCGTTTCTGAGCGAGGAGCGCGCCAAGGCGATGGGCGTGACCAAGGTCGAACTGGACGAACTGCTGGCTCGGGCAGATTTCATCACGCTTCACGTGCCGCTGACCGACAAGACCCGTAATATCCTGTCAGCCGCGAATATAGCCAAGACCAGGAAAGGCGTTCGTATCATCAATTGCGCACGTGGCGGGCTGGTCGATGAGGCCGCTTTGGCCGACGCGCTGAAATCCGGTCACGTTGCTGGCGCAGCCTTCGATGTTTTCGAGGTGGAACCGGCCACCGAAAGCCCGCTTTTTCACTTGCCCAACGTGGTCGTCACCCCCCATCTGGGTGCGGCCACTACCGAAGCACAGGAAAACGTCGCCCTGCAGGTGGCAGAACAGATGTCGGACTATCTGCTGACAGGGGCCGTTCAGAACGCTCTCAACATGCCATCGGTGACGGCTGAGGAAGCGGCGGTCATGGGGCCTTGGATCAAGTTGGCGGCCCATCTGGGTGCCTTTGCGGGCCAGTTGACGGATGAGCCGATCAGGGCAATCAACGTGCTTTACGATGGTACGGTCAGCGACATGAACCTTGCGGCGCTGAATTGTGCAGCGATCGCCGGTATCATGAAGGTGACCAACCCCGATGTTAATCTGGTGTCGGCCCCGGTTATCGCCAAGGAACGGGGCGTGCAGATCGCGACGACGCGGCAGGACAAGGGTGGCGTCTTTGACGGCTATATGAAGCTGACCGTTGTGACCGACAAACGCGAACGATCCATTGCAGGCACGGTGTTTTCCGATGGCAAGCCGCGATTCATCCAGATCAAGGGCATCAATATCGATGCCGAGATCGGAGAGCATATGCTTTATACCACGAATGAGGATGTGCCGGGCATCATTGGCACTCTGGGCACAATTCTGGGCGATGCAGGCGTTAACATTGCCAACTTTACGCTGGGCAGGAGCAAGGTTGGTGCGGATGCGATAGCTATCTTGTGTCTGGATGAGGCAATCCCGGATGCCGTGGTTCAAAATCTCAAGGCGACTGGCAAGTTTCAGCAGGTACGCCCGCTCTCCTTTGATGTGGGCTGATGGTGCATTGATGGCAGGTGGCACAGGTTCTTAATGAAAACGACGCCGGGTGGTCGCGTTTGACGCAGCGACCCGGCTGATCTGACGCAAGGGTGGTTTCAGTTCCGGAATA
>JAOUMG010000304.1 GCA_029881635.1 Paracoccaceae bacterium
TCCGCCAGAGGAATTGGGGCTCGGGACCGACCCGATGATGCGGGTCGCCGTTTTCATGAATGTTTTTAACTGCCATGTAAACCGCGCACCGATCGGTGGAATTGTCGAAAAAATCGCCTACCGCCCCGGTAAGTTCTTCAATGCATCGCTCGACAAGGCCAGTACGGACAATGAGCGTAATGGGCTGGCCATCCGCCTGCCCGACGGGCGCGCCATAGCCGTTGTGCAGATCGCAGGTCTGGTGGCACGACGCATCGTCTGCGAAGTAGAAGAAGGCTTGGCGCTCCAAACCGGTCAGCGCTTCGGCATGATCCGTTTCGGCTCGCGGCTGGATATCTATTTGCCCGACGGTGTGGCACCAATGGTCGATGTGGGCCAGTCGATGGTAGCGGGCGAAACCGTGCTTGCCGATCTGATGTCTGATGAACCCGCACGCAAGACGGCTGTCAGGTAGCCCCATGAACAAGCCCAGAGAAAATGATACGGACAGCCTGCCGTTTCTGACCATCTTGCCAAACCTGGTCACGATGCTGGGGCTATGCGCGGGGCTGACGGCGATACGTTTCGTGATGTCAGGCCATTATCAGCTCGCTGTGGGGCTGATCCTGTTTTCAACGTTGATCGATGGGCTTGACGGATTGCTGGCAAGGCGGCTGAACGCCACCAGTGAAATCGGCGCTCAGCTCGACTCCCTGTCCGATTTTTTGAATTTCGGCGTTGCCCCCGCGCTGATCGTCTATCAGTTCGCACTGACCGGCGCTGAAGATACCGGTGGATGGATCTTCGTGCTCGTCTATGTCAGTTGCTGCTGCATGCGCCTTGCCCGGTTCAACGTAGGCAATAGCCCGGCAGCCCCGGAAAATGCCAAAAACCCCAAACATTTCGTCGGTGTCCCGGCACCTGCGGGTGCCATGCTGGCACTGGCACCTATGTTTCTTTCATTCGAACACAGTCTTGACGCCGCCTCATTGCCATTCTTGGTCGGGCCCTATCTGGCATTTGTTGGCCTACTGATGGCCAGCCGCCTACCCACATTTTCACCAAAATCGATCCGCATTCCGCGCAACCGGATTGTCTGGATCATGATCGCATGTGCCCTGATCGTCGGCATATTGCTGACCAGGTTCTGGCTCTCGATGATCCTGATTACGTCGCTATACGGAATTTCACTGATTCACTCGACCTTTGTCTTCTGGCGCAACAAGCGCCGCGAGGTGGCCAGGGACACCAAAAAGTAAACCACGCTCATGCTGATGCGTGAACGTGGTACTGTTTAACAGATTTCTCTGAGTTTGGTGGTGGCGCGGCGCGAACAGGTTCGGTCTGTCGCGCCACCTGTAAGTCAGATCTCGTCCAGTGCCTCAACCGCTTTTTGCAGCTTGTCCTTGGAGACTTCCTTTTCAGTCACCTTGGCGCCAGCAACAACCAGGTCGACGACCTTGTCTTCAAAGATCGGTGCGCGCAGTTGCTGCTGCATCTGCGGGTTCTTCTGCACGAATTCAAAGAAGGCCCGTTCCTGCCCCGGATACTGACGCGCCTGCGCCATCACCGCCTGCGTCATCTCGGCATCGCTCACTTCAACGTTTTGCTTGCGGCCGACTTCGGCCAACAGAAGACCCAGGCGCACGCGACGTTCGGCAAGTGTCTTATGCTCATCCGTCGGGGTTATCTCGGGATGATCATGGCCCTGATGGTCGGGGTTTTCGTCATGCCAGAGCTGATGGGCGATCTGACCCGCCTCAGCTTCTACCAGGCTCGGCGGCAAGTCGAACTTCACCAGCTTGTCCAGTTGATCCAGCAACGCGCGCTTCATTACCTGACGGGACGCACCGACATATTCCGCTTCCAGTCGCTCGGCGACCTGAGTTTTCAGCGCATCCAGACTGTCGGCACCGAATTGCTTGGCCAGTTCATCGTCAATCTCGGCCGCTTTCGGGGCCTTGACTGCCTTCACCGTGCAATCAAATACGGCTTCCTTGCCTGCAAGATGCTTTGCGCCATACTCCTCCGGGAAGGACACCTTCACAGCGACCGCGTCGCCTGATTTGACGCCCACCAATTGCTCTTCAAATCCCGGAATGAATGACCCCGACCCCAGCACCAGCGGGTAATCTTCACCCGCACCGCCTTCAAATGCCTCGCCGTCGATCTTGCCCAGAAAATCGATCACAACCTGATCGCCATCCTTGGCTTTCGATCCTTTCTTGCGATCATCAAAGCTCTGCGCATTTGACGCCAGATTATCGAGCGCTTCCTTGATCGACTTGTCATCGGCTTTCACCACCAGCTTTTCCAGCTTCAGCTTGGCAAAATCGACCTCGGGGATATCCGGCAAAGCTTCGTAGGACATTTCGACGACGACATCGTCGCCCTCTTTCCATGTCTCGCCACCCTGCATCTCGACCTTGGGCTGCAACGCCGGGCGATCGCCCGATGTTTCAAAATGCGACTTCATCGCACCGTCGATGGCCTCTTGCATCGCGTCGCCCATGATCCGCTGACCAAATTGCTTGCGCAGCAGCGGCAGCGGCACCTTGCCCTTGCGAAAGCCCTTCAGCTCCACATCGGGCTGTGCCTCGACGAGCTTTTCGGTAACTTTCTTTTCCAGCTCGGCGGCCGCCAAAGTGATGGTGTACCCGCGCTTCAGACCTTCGTTCAGGGTCTCAGTGACCTGCATTCCTTCGTCCTTTATCCTTTGGTGCGGGTGGAGGGACTTGAACCCCCACGCCTTGCGGCGCCAGAACCTAAATCTGGTGCGTCTGCCAATTTCGCCACACCCGCAATGCCTGAGAGCGGCCCATCACGAGCCGCCCCCGAAATCCGCGCCCTTCTAACAAGTCTATTCGCGCGATGCGAGCGGAAAAAGGTCGCTTGGCCGCCCGTCGCAGAAAACTCTCGCTGTGAACCTAATATTGACATAATGTGAATAAAAAAACTGAGGCAGCAACATAAGCGAGATACCCCATGTCAAAAATGACGACGGGGCACGTGACCGGCAAAAAAGTCGGCGCGAGCCAACAGGTTAAGACCAAGGGAATTGCAGCAGGCACCGTTATACTAACGCTTGATGGCGCGCTTCCCGTAGATTTCCTTTCCCCCGGCGACCGTATCATCACCCGCGAAGGCATGCGGGTACTGCGCAAGGTCTCGGTCCACCGCTATTCCGGGCCGGCTATCCGGGTCGCCGAAGGCGCGCTTGGCCATGACCGTCCGGAACAAGCCCTTGTTTTACCAGAAGATACCATGATCCTGATCCGCGACTGGCGGGCTGAGGCACTTTTTGGCAAAGCTCAGGCACTGGTACCGATGTCGCGTCTTGCGGATGGCGAATTCATTGCCCCCACCGATGTGCTCAGCATGCGGCTTTATGACCTGCAATTCGACACGCCGCAGATCGTTTATGCCGAAGGGCTGGAATTGGCTTGCGATGCGGTCGAGGCAACCGAAGCAACGCGTATCGCCGCCGAATAATCGGCTAGCTCATAGCCCCAGATCGCGAAACACTGCGGGGATCTGCTCGGCCAGGTCCTCCGCAATCAATCCCGGTCCGAACTTGCGCGCGCATTCCACATGCAGCCAGGCACCGGTCTCAGCCGCCTGCATCGGCGAAAATCCGCGCGCCAGTAACCCGGTGATAAACCCCGCCAAAACATCGCCCGATCCGGCCGTCGCCAGCCACGGCGCTGCACGATCGTAATGGGCCGAATTGATCGAACAACGCCCCTTGGGGTCGGCGATCACCGTATCCGGCCCCTTGTAGAGCACCACACACCCCGCCCGTTTCGCCGCATCGCGCGTCGCGTCCACCTTGGAATAGGCCGGGCCCTTGGTCGCCGGGGCGGCCAGCTTTTCGGCGATGCCGGGGAAGAGCCGGGCGAATTCGCCAGCATGGGGGGTGAGGACGCACCGGTCGTGGAGCCCGGCGAAGAGGTCGGGGTCGCGCGCGAGGATCGTCAGCACGTCCGCATCAAGTACCAGCGCGCGTTTTGCCGCGAGCGCCGTCGCGACCAACGCCACCTCCCGCTCGCCGGTGCCGAATCCCGGTCCGAGGCAAAGCGCATTGATGCGGCTGTCCTCCAGCACGCGGGCGAAGGCATCGGCATCGGCGAGGAGCTTCAGCATCACCGCATCGAGCCGCGCGGCGTTCTCGGTCACCGCCTCGGGCGGGCAGCCC
>JAOUMG010000303.1 GCA_029881635.1 Paracoccaceae bacterium
GACGGCGGCAATGGGAACGACGCCCTGCACGGCTGGAGCGGCAATGACGTTCTGACCGGAGGGTCGGGTGATGACCGCTTGAATGGCAATTCTGGCAACGACTGGCTCGATGGCGGGTCGGAAAATGATTGGCTCTTTGGAGCGGAAGGCAACGACACGCTCATCGGTGGAACCGGCAATGACTCATTGAATGGCGGGGCCAATAGTGACGTGCTTAACGGTGGCGAAGGCCAAGACACTCTGTCAGGAGGTAGTGGCAGCGACGTGTTCGTTTTCCTGACTGCCTCCGAAGCCGGCTTCGGCAGCACCCGCGATGTGATTAGCGATTTCACATCTGCGCTTGGCAACTTTGATAGCATCGACCTGACCGCGATGGGGCTGACCAACACCGATTTCATCTTCGGCAACGCGTTTTCCGGAACGGCCCCGGAGATCCGTGCGATCATTGGCGGCGGCAACACCATCATTCAGGGCGACATCGACGGCGACGGAAATGCCGATTTCGAATTGATGCTCCTGGGGGTCACAACCGCGTCCCCTTCGTATTTCGTCTAGGAAAAAACAATCCTCGCGGGCGCCAGATCCGGCGCCTGCGAGGTTCCAATGACGGGTTGCGCCCGGCAGGGTCCAAAGGCATCGGCCACTGTCATTGATGTCAAGACTCAATGGTGACACAGAAACCAGAGCCTGTTTCACCATCCTCGCTCTGCGACTTTTGACGCTCTGCGACTTCCGGTTACAAAAAAACCCGACTACGATCCCGGATGATCGACAAGGGAGCCTGCCATGCGTTGTGTTTTCGTCCAGTTTCGTTGCCATCCTGGCAAGACTTATGAAGTAGCCGATGCGGTCTATGACCGCGAAGTGGTGTCAGAGCTTTATTCGACCTCGGGCGAATATGATCTGATGGCCAAGATTTACATTCCCGAGGATGCCGATGTCGGCCATTGGCTGAACGAAAAGCTGTTCGATATAGCAGGCATCAGCAGGACGCTGACTACCATGACATTCAAGGCGTTCTGAAATGGCCAAAAGCATCGTTGTTACCGGAGCAAGTTCCGGCATTGGTCGCGCGACAGCCGAAAGATTCCTGGACCAAGGCTGGCAGGTGGCTCTGCTTGCGCGCCGAGAAGATGCATTGGAGACCGTTGCCAAGGGGCATGCCGGAGCATTGGTCTGCCCCTGCGATGTGACGGATGCGGCAGAGGTTGACCGCAGCTTTGACGCGGCCATGAAAAAATTTGGCCGGATTGACGCGCTTTTCAACAATGCCGGCATGTTCGGGCGTCAGGCCCCGATTGATGAGCTGTCAATCGATGAATGGCGCGCCGCCCTGGATGTGAACCTGACAGGCATGTTTCTTTGCGCCCGTGCCGCATTCGGACGGATGCGCAACCAAAACCCGCAAGGCGGGCGGATCATCAACAACGGGTCCATTTCCGCCCATGCCCCGCGTGAAAACTCGGTCACCTATACCACTACCAAACATGCCATCACCGGGCTTACCAAGAGCCTCAGCCTTGATGGCCGGCCCTTTGATATAGCCTGTGGGCAGATCGACATCGGCAATGCAAGGACCGAACTGGTCGAGGCGCTGAACGCCCGGCTGCTGGCAGCCGACCCGAATGCCGTGCTGAACCCGACCATGGATGTTGCGGATGTTGCGGATGCGGTCTGGAACATGGCAAAGCTTCCGGCCACGGCCAATGTTCAGTTCATGACGATCATGGCGACGAAAATGCCCTTTGTCGGACGTGGCTAGATCCCCCGCGCGCCAGGGCTGGCTTCGTTCATGCGGATGCCCGGCTCAGGCGCGGAAATAACGGAAGATGGCCGAGGCGGTCCAGCCCGCCGCAATCGCGATGAACAGGGAAAAGAGCCCATAGACCAACGGCCTTTCATGCGCCAGCGCGTAGATCCAGCGTTCCAGCCCAACCTTGTGAACGCCGATTTCGGTTTCATAGATATCCACGACCCTGCCAGACCGGGTCAGCAGAATTCTGGCCTTGTAATCGCCTTCGGTCAGGTTCGACGGCAGGGCGATCGAGGTGTTGAACAGGGTTTCCTCGGAGAGTTCTACCTGGCCCTCCAAAAGTTGGTAAAGCTTGTTCTTGATGCGGATGCGGATCAGCGCATCGGTGAAAGAAGCTGAATCCTTCACATGCATCGGCGCGCCGACCGACCGGATAGCCCGAGGGATGGAGATCTTATGACGCAGATCCTCGATATCCGCCAAAACCTCAGGCATCGGCGCAGATGTGGCGATGGCGTAAAAGCTCGGGGCAGAATCCACTTCGACCGAGTCGACATTGACCCATATGCCCAACCGCTTTTCCTTGCGCCGCACGGCAATCGGTCGCGATGGCCCGGCCACGGTGATAATGACACCCAGCGCATCAGCACTGGGGATAGGCTCTTCCCGCTTGACCGCGCCGAAGATCAGGATTTCGGAGCCGTCGAAATTGGCTGTGATCGCGATGCGGTTCTGGTTCATGCCCGCAACGACTTCCTCGCCTTGCGCTGGCAAGGCCGACAGGCAAAGCATCATGATCAGAACCCGGATCATCCGTGCCCCGCAGGACCGATGGAGTAAAGCTCGGACGGCATAAGCAAAAGATCGAGCGCCAGCTTGCCGCAGACCGCCAGCACCATCATGGCCAGCAGAATGCGCAACTGCTCGGCCTTCAGCTTGGTGCCGATCTGCGCCCCGATCTGGGCGCCCACAACGCCGCCGACCAGCAACAGCACGGCCAGTGGCATATCGACGGTAAAGTTGGTCGTGGCGTGCAGCAAAGTGGTAAAGGCGGTGACGAAAATGATCTGAAAAAGCGAAGTTCCGATCACGACCTTGGTCGGCATCCCCAAAAGGTAGATCATCGCCGGCACCATGATGAACCCGCCGCCTACCCCCATGATAGCCGCCAGAACCCCCACCAAAACCCCGACAACCAAAGGCGGAATGACCGAGATATAAAGCCCAGAGGTGCGGAACTTCATCTTGAAGGGTAGGTTATGCACCCAGTTATGCTTCTTGCGGATGACCTTCGCGCCGGGCTTTTTCGACCGCCGGATCGCGTTCAGGCTTTCGATGAACATCAACCCGCCGATGATGCCCAAAAAGACAACGTAGCAAAGCTTGACCAGCAGATCGACCTGGCCAAGGCTCTTGAGGTGGTTGAACAATTGCACCCCGAGGGCAGCCCCGATCAGGCCGCCAATCAACAGCACGGTGCCCATTCGCAGATCGACGGTTTTGCGTTTCAGATGCGCGAGAACGCCGGAAAAGGATGATGCAACAATCTGATTGGCTTCGGTCGCCACGGCAACAGCAGGCGGGATGCCAATGAAAAACAGAAGCGGCGTCATCAGGAAACCGCCGCCCACACCAAACATGCCTGAAAGCATGCCGACGATGCCGCCCAGCCCTAACAGCAGGAAAGCATTTACGGAAACTTCTGCGATGGGCAGATAGATCTGCATCAGCGGCCATCAACTTCGGTGAAGGAGCATCGTATCCCACTGATGCCCCGATGTGACGCCAGTGTCAAACACTCCGCTGCAATTGCATCGGTCCAGATGCTTTGTGGCCCTCAGTCCAGTTTGCGCAGGTAGGCGCGAAGTATCCGTTCCAGTTTGGCCGCGCCCAAGGGGGCCATGGCCTTGGTATGGGCGTGACTGATGTTCTCGTCACTCATACCGGCGGCCATGTTGGTGATCACTGAAATCGCCGCAACCCGCAGCCGCAGGAAGCGCGCCAGGATAACTTCCGGCACAGTCGACATACCGACGGCATCGCCGCCCAGAATACGGATCGCCCGGATTTCGGCGGGCGTCTCGAAGGATGGGCCTGAATACCAGGCATAAACCCCTTCGGCCAGATCGAGGTTTTCCGCCTTGGCGGCTACGCGCAGCCCCGCGCGCATCGCCGGATCATGGGCGTCGGTCATCGGCACGAAGCGGTCATCGCTTGGCTCGCCGATCAGCGGATTGAGGCCGGAAAAGTTGATATGGTCCGACAGCATCATCAGTGACCCCGGCGGGTTACCGGCGACCAGCGAACCTGCGGCATTGGTAACGATCAATTGATCTGCCCCCAGCGCCTTCAAAACCTCCAGCGGCAACCGCATGGCGTCGGCCCGCCCGCTTTCGTAGTAGTGCGCCCGGCCCCCGAATA